>JAPUJX010000148.1 GCA_027295975.1 Gammaproteobacteria bacterium | reverse complement strand
CTCGTGTGGGAGTCCCAATCCTTCGGATTGGGCGACCACATACTCGTCGTTGCGCCTTGCCAGGAACAAAACATCCTGCGCATCTCATTAAACTTATTTGCGAAACAGGACACTAGCGCATTATGCGCAACCGCGTGTGCGAGATGGACGCGTCGTCGGCTCGTGCCTGTCCCGAATGTGGGCAGGTGCAACAAACCAGCCGGGCCGCGAGGAGCTTACGGCAGCGCTACTCGAGTTCGAGTTTTTTCAACCGGTAACGCAGCGCCCGGAATGTAATCCCGAGCCGTTTGGCCGCTGCGGTCTTGTTCCATCGAGTTGCATCGAGCGCGTCGGTAATGAGTTGTCGTTCGATATCCTCGAGGTAGTCTTCCAGAGACTGGCCGGGGGCCAGCTCGAATCCAGCAACGGCTGTATTTTCGACATCTCCAGCCTGGGGATCTTCCTTCTTGTTTTGCGGCGAGTCTGCCTGGGCCGAACCGGCAAGCTGCAGATCCGACGACTTGATACGTCCGTCGTCGCACAGAGTAAAAGCTCGTTCCAGGATATTCTCGAGCTCGCGAACGTTGCCGGGAAATTCATATCGTTGCAGCAGCACCATCGCTCCGTCGCTGATCTCCGGGACACTGGCTTCGTATTCGATACAGATTTTCTGCAGTATCTGTTTTGCCAGTTCCGGAATGTCTTCGGTACGTTCGCGCAGGCTCGGCATCCCGAGTTCGATGACATTCAGACGGTAAAACAAATCCTGGCGAAAACTGCCCTCGTTGACTTCGTTGGCCAGATCTTTGTGTGTTGCCGACAAAATCCGGACGTTGATGGCCGCTTCGGATGACGCGCCGACGGCACGTACTGCTTTCTCCTGAATGGCCCGCAACAATTTCACCTGCATGGATAACGGCAGGTCGGCAACTTCGTCGAGAAACAACGTGCCTCCTTCCGCCGCCTGAAACAGTCCTTCGCTGTCTGCCACCGCACCGGTGAAACTGCCCTTGATGTGCCCGAAAAATTCACTTTCCATCAGTTCGCTTGGGATCGCCCCGCAGTTGACCGGCACGAAAGGTCTGTCGCTGCGTGGGCCCTGTTCATGAATGAGGCGTGCCGCGACCTCTTTGCCGGAACCGGATTCACCGCTGATGTATATCGGTGCCTGACTTCTAGCCAGTTTGGCAATCTGGTCGCGCAGTCGCGACATGGTTGGAGAGTTGCCCGTCAGGCGTGCGGTGGAAATCGTTGGAGCGTCCTCGAGGGGCGCAATCTTCAGTGCCGTATCCACGAGCGTGCGCAGTTGCTCCAGATCCACCGGTTTTTGGACAAAGTCGAACGCACCTGCCTTCAAGGCGCTGATTGCTGTATCCATGCTGCCATACGCCGTAATGACGGCAACGGGTAGCCCGGGGCGCTGCTCGGCGATCAGCTTCACCAACTCTATGCCGTTACCGTCCGGCAGATGCATATCGGTCAGACAAAGATCGAACTCTTCCTCCTCCAGATGTTTACGGGCAGTTGCCAGATCCGGTGCCGCGGCCGTCTTGATGTTCATACGACCGAGGGTAATCTCCAGGAGTTCGCGGATGTCTGGTTCGTCGTCGACAATGAGTGCTCGTTTTTCTGTCATGGCATTTCCTATCCGGTAATTCGATCGGGGTGGGCGAAAGTGATGCGAAAGCAACTTCCGCCCCCATCGTGCGGGTAATAGGCCAACCGAGCCTGATTTGCTTCGCACAGTTCCCAGGAGATATACAATCCCAAGCCGGTTCCCGATGGCTCGGTAGTAAAAAACGGTTCAAACAGGTTGAGAATTTGATCTTCGGGTACCCCTGGGCCGTGATCGATGACGTTGAGGTAAGGTCGGTCGGTTCTCGCATCGATGCCGCCCTGGAGATGTATGTAGAGCTCGTCGTTTTGCTCTTTGCTGTATCTGATGCCGTTGCTGACCAGATTGGTCAGCACCTGTCCAAGCTGGCTCTTGTCGATACGCACCTCGGTATTTTTGGGTTCCATGCTTACCTCGATGAGCGCATCGGACATGGACTCCTTGAACCCCTTGGTGAATTCGTCGAGATAACCCGCCAGATTCAGCCTGACAGGAGATGGTTGGGCTCTCCGCGGCATCTCCAACACGTTTTCGATGACATCATTCATCCGCACGCAGTGTGAGTGAATGATGTCGGTGAGCCGCGCATCACCCCTGTCCAGGTTCCTCGATTCACTCAGAAGTTGTGCCGCATGGCTGATCGCGCCTAACGGGTTTCGTATCTCGTGGGCGATGCTCGCGGACAACCGGCCCAGCGAAACCAGCTTGAGCTGCTGTACCTGTTGTTGAATTTCCCCGTTGTCCTCGATAAAAACGGTGACGTCGCCTGCTTGATTGTCGCTGCGTACCGCGGAGAAGCTGACCCGTATCTGGGGTGTGCCGGGACCGATCTGAAAGGGTGGAATCCGCAGATAGATGTCTTGCCGCCAGGCATTGAGATGTTTGCAGAGAGGTTCAGGAAGCTCTTCGAGGTCGTGGTCTTGCACTTGACCAATCAGTGCCAGGGCCGATTGATTTGCCAGGCGCACAACGTTGTTGTGATCCACCATGACTATGCCGGTGCGCATGCGATGGATGATCTGTCGATTCACACGTTCGAGGTCGGATAACTCGGCTGCCTGGGTGAGCGCCTGAATATCTCTATGACGAATGCGATCCGACAGGTTCTGGATGGCCAGAAAGAAGGCAAAGTAGAGGATGCCCAACACCCCGGCTTGAAAGTAGTCGTCGTGTAGCTGCGGGGAGGACAGGGACAGGTAAAACTCCTCATACAAGACCGCGATGGTGGCGAGGGCCGGGAGCAGTCCGCTGGCGCGACTGGTAACGGTAATTGCGCCCGTCGCCACAGCCACGAGAATGAGCACCCCGAGGCCCGAGGCAACTCCACCGCTCAAATACATCATCCAGGTGAGCGCGAAGATATCGACGGCCACCAGGGCGAAGCTGATGTACTGAACCTCGAAGAAGCGGCGGGGAATGAGCTGCACCACCACCGCGCTGCCGAGGTTGAGAAATATATAGCCGAACACCACCGTCGCGAACATCTGTGGAAGCAGGGCTCCGAGACGGGTACCGACAAGCGTTTGCAGAAAAATCGACAGGAGGGCGAGGCCGACCAGCACCCGGTAGTAGTTATATACCTTGAGCAGCCCGATGCTCAGATCGAATCGCCGGCGCTCGATCTCCTGAATGATTCCGACGCTTGGGGTGGTCATGAACTACTCAAGGGCGACGGTGCTCCATCATGGATCTGCAGGCGCACAAGCCCGGAATATTGTTGACATCGGCGTCCGCCATGGTTGATCCATGAATAACCCGGGCTGAGCCTCAACCGATGAAAGGAAGCCAGCTGAACCAACCTTTTTTTTTCTTCTTCGCTTCTATCGGCTGCGGTTTCGGTTGAGGGGGAACAAAACCTTCCGGATGCTGAATCTTGATCGG
>JAPUJX010000147.1 GCA_027295975.1 Gammaproteobacteria bacterium | reverse complement strand
TTCATCCCCTGGCCCGCCCAGGGCGTTTGGGGTCGGTAGACGCCCATGTTGTCGAACGCTTTTCCAGAAACGAAAACGGCGATCTGAATTACCAGTTCACGGTGGAGGACCCCACGGTGTGGGAGGAGCCCTGGACGGGTGAGTACATCTGGCGCGCCAGCGATCAGAAGGTTTACGAGTACGCCTGCCATGAAGGCAACTACGCCATGCCCGGCATTCTCAAAGGAGCAAGATTGCTGGAAGCGGAAAAGAGAGACGCGCTCATCTCCAGCGACGCCGACTGACTTACCTCAACGCCATGGAACTGATTCTGATCCGGCACGGTCTGCCGGTACGCCAGGAACTCGAGACCGGCCGGGCGGACCCACCGCTTTCCGACACGGGTCACCGGCAGGCCTCGCTGGTGGCCACCTGGCTCGACCCGGTTGATATCGATGCGGTGTATTCAAGCCCCATGATGCGCGCCCGGCAAACGGCCGACCCCTACGTTGAACTGACCGGCACCACGGCCGTGATCCACGACGGTGTCGAAGAGTTCGGGCGGGAAGCCTCGAGTTACATTCCGGTGGAGCAACTCAAGGAAGAGGACTACGAAGCCTGGCAAGCCCTCGCCAGGGATTTCGCCAGCGAACTGGAGTTGGGCCTGGATGTGTTCGGCAACACGGTTGTTGGCGCCATGGAAGAGATCATCGCCTCTCACAAAAGCCAGACGGCGGTGGTTTTCTGTCACGGTGGGGTGATTAACGCCTGGGCGAGCCATGTCCTTGGGCTACCGACTCGCATGTTTTTTGAACCGGTTTACACGAGCGTACATCGGTTTTTGTGTGCGAGTACCGGGGAGCGCAATATCGTCAGCTTGAACGAAGCGGCCCATCTCAGGAATTTTTGATTATCGGCGCCACGCATCGCGCCTCAAACGTCGTTGGGTCCACAATGGCTGTTCGAACATGCTGATACGCCTTGTAACGAACGACGCCGTGCACCTCGCGGAAGTAGGCGGCAAGGCCGCTTCGTTGATTCGCCTCAGCCAGGGTGGATTTAGGGTTCCCGACGGGGTTGTGCTGACGACGGCATTTTTTGCTCCCTGGATCCCACGGATCGAATCCCACGAATTGTGGCGCTCGGTCATCAGCATGGTCACAAACAGCCGTACCCGGGTGCCGAATCTCGAGGAACGGGAACGCCTTCAGCAGGCTTGTGACGTCGTCAAGGAGTTCGCAGCGGGTCTGCCGTTTGAGCCTGAACAGCGTGTTGTCCTGGATGAAATCCGCACAGAGTTCCAACAGGCTAAATTTGCCGTACGCAGTTCTTCTCCCGAGGAAGACCTCGCGGGCGCCTCCTTCGCGGGTTTGTATGAAACGGTGCTGAACGTCACTCGAGAAACCCTCGACGATGCCGTACGCACCTGTTTCCAATCCTGCCTTGACGCCCGCGTGATGCTCTACAAGCGCGAGATGTCATTCGAAAACCTCGCGCCCGCTATTGCGGTGATCGTTCAGAGGCAGGTCGAGAGTGTTATATCCGGTGTCGCATTTTCACTGAATCCGCTCACCAACGACTTCGATGAGGCGCTGATCAATGCGAGTTGGGGTCTCGGCGAGGCGCTCGTATCCGGCGAGATTACCCCCGACACGGTGGTCGTAGACAAGGTCACCGGCGCCGTGATCGAGAACCGTCCCGGCGACAAGGGCGGCGACCGTTCCACCGAGGTCTGCCTGAATGCCGGGCAGGTTGATGAGTTGACCGAAACCGTGAAGCGAATCGAATCGCTCTATGACGAACCAGTCGACGTGGAATGGGCGATCTGTGATGACGAGCTTCATGTTCTGCAGGCCCGGCCCATCACGGCATATATACCGCTCGCCAGAGAAATCCAGACGAACCCCGGTGAGCCCCGGTACCTCTACATGGACGGCGCGCTAACCGATGGCTTGACGATCAGCGGCCCCATCTCGCCAATCACCCTCGATACGTTCAAATGGATATATCGGCTCATGTTCGAATACATGCTCGGGGTTCCCGGGAATGAAATCGATTTTGATCGAGCCGGGTTTCCCTTTCACGGATCTCGTATTTACATAAACCTCTCGATGTTCCTCCATCTGCTGGGAAAGGGTAAGGCTATCGCCAAACAGGCTGAATCGACCAACGCCCTGATGATGGAGATTCTGCTTACCTGCGATCTCGACAGGTATCGGCCGGAAAAGCCACCTGAGCAATTCAGAATACTTACCCTTATCCGACACGCACCCCGCATACTCTGGCGGTCCCGTACCATATTCAAATGGTTGTTGAAGCCATTGCGACGCAAACGTTTCCAGACCGCCTACAGCGAAACCGTGGCGTGGTTCGAAGCGTGGGTTTCCCAGCCTGTCGACTATTCCGAAACCCTCGGCAAAGCCGTCAGGGAGTGGAACGTCCAGGTGGGACTCACCAGTATGATGTCGACCGCACCGGCGCTGGTTTATTTCATATATATGGGTACGGAGCGAGTCAAACGCCTGATTGATGCCCGCTCCCCCGAACAGCTCGCACTGGCCGATTCCATCTGCCGGGGATACCCCGATGACCAGGTCGTACAGATGGGTCTGCTGATGTTCGATCTCTCGACCTTGTTGCCGACCCGGGAGTTTGACGACCTCGATGTGCTGCTGAAAAAAATCGGCAACCGGGACCTGCCGGAAACGTTCCTGTCGACATGGGACTCGTTTATCGAACAATTTGGCTGCCGGGGTCCTCTGGAAATGGAACTCGCCAATCCCGGGTATGGGGAAGAACCATTAATAGCGCTGCAACAGATCGCGATGATCGCTGCCGCCAACCAGCGCTTCAATCCTCGAGACATGCAGCGGCAACTTATCCAGGAGCGAGAGAGCGCGTACGAGAAACTACTGACGATGCTGCCACGCCGCAAGCGCCGGCGATTGACCCACGCGTACGAGAACATCCTCCGCTATTCGGGATCGCGGGAGCTGATCAAACACCATATGATGCAGGTGAACGAGCGCATACGACAACGTCTGCTGCGTTCGGCGGACGACTTCATCACCACGGGCCGTCTGGACACAAGGGATCAGATCTTCGAGTTGACCATCGCCGACATCGACCGCGGGACACAGGACCCGACCTTCGACCTGCGCGCCGCCGCGGAGGTTCGCGGCACTCCTTACCGGAAGTTGAAAGCCCAGGTTCGCCACTTTCCCATGGCCATCGATTCGCGGGGCCGAATCCTGCGTCCGGAACGCAAACACGAAGACGGCGCGCTGATTGGCACAGGTGTTTCACCGGGTCTCGTTCGCGGTCCGGTAAAAATTTTGAACGATCCATTCGAGAAGGAAGTTCTCGCCGGAGACGTACTGGTTGCCGTCACTACCGATCCTGGATGGACGCCGCTGTTCATCAATGCCGCTGCCGTGTTGCTCGAAATCGGTGGTGAACTTCAACACGGAGCACTGGTGGCACGCGAGTACGGCAAACCCTGTGTGGTAGGCATTTCCGATGTCACTACCCGTCTCCGTGACGGTCAGACGGTCGAAGTGGACGGGACCTCGGGAACCGTTCGCATCATCGAGACGGCGAACATTCAGCCTTCAGGCAACCTGGTATCGGGTTGACCCAAAACACGCCAGGCCACCGAGGCTCGAGTCCTCACCCCACAACTACTAGCCTGAATGATTGTTGTGACGAGGGTGACGCATGCTTGAACAGGACGTACCGACCGTGCTTGCCGAACGGCAGTGTCCGGATTTCGGGGCGCCGTCCTGGATGGAGCCCCCACCAGAAAACGCGCGGCCGTCCGGCTGATGTAAGCTGATAGATTGACACCCATCACGACACCTGAATGGGAGACAACATGTTCGGTTCTCAACTCCACAACCAGGCCACTTCCTGGGAAGCCATCAAAAAGGTCCTCGAGACCATGGAAGAAGGTCGCTGGGTCAGCGCCTGGTTTTTTGACCACTTCCTGCCGCCCTGGAGCCGTACGGCGGAGGTCTTCGAACACGATCAAATCCCGACGTTCGAAGGCTGGTCCCTGTTATGCGGTGCCGCCACGATCACCAGGCGCCTGCGCCTCGGCCTTCTCGTCGCCGGAAACACCTACCGCAATCCGGCGCTCATGGCGAAG
>JAPUJX010000146.1 GCA_027295975.1 Gammaproteobacteria bacterium | reverse complement strand
CTGGTGACTCATGTTGTGCCGAAGACGTTGCCGAGACTACTCTCTACCGGTGACGCGCTGGTAACCGAGATATACGCCGGTGATGGACCCGACCGTCACCCCAGCCAGCAACAACAGCATGAAGAAGTCCCATAAAGGCCGTTGCCTTGCCCAGGCAGCAAAATCCCCCCGATGCAGTCCGTGAAACAACCACCGACTCCAGCGGCGGTTTCCGTCAATGGCCTGGAGTAGTTGGCCACTCGACTCATCGAGATAGAGCCGATCACCATCGGTGTAGATGATTCGGAAGACCGGAAACGTTCGAGACTCGTGATGGCCGTAGTAGTAGGCGTCCGCTGCTTCCAACGATCCCATGGAATCGATCGTGGCTTCCGGCCGAATGGCGGGTGCGTGATCCGTCAGCTTGCCAGAATCGAGCGGCCCACCCTGGCCTACTCGCTGGACTCCGCCTCGAGCCGTCCACGCCATCCAGGCGAACTCTCCGGCAAACGTGCTGGCACTCAAACGAACGGTATTATCCGGCAGCACATCCGGATCAAGGCTGTCCAGGGCGGCTGCCACATCCTCATAGGTCAATCGGTGACCGGCGACGTTGTTCTGCTCATCCGAAAAACTGCGACCCTGCAGAACACCGAAGGGGTTCATCGACAACAGACCGCTCACTACCCAGGTGAGGGACAGAATTCCGAACACCAGCCCCAGATAGTGATGCCAGAGGAACCAACCGCGGTACGGCGAGCCCCGTTGATCACTCCCGAAGCGATAGCGTGTTATGCCAATGTAGATACCCGTCAGGGTGAGAAACACGCCTACCAGAGAGGTCCAGATCACTACTTGAGACCAGGCCCCGACATGACGCCGAAGTTCCGTGGGGTAAAGCCAGTGGACCACCGAGCCAAGCCAGTTCCAGAATCGTTCGCGGCCGCCGGTCTCGAGCACAACCTGACCGGTTGTGCTCGAGACGTACCACTCGGTGGCGGCCCCATCGTTCAAAGCAAAGAAGTACAGCGGCCGGTGAGGGTCGTAACCGCTCTGCACCGTCCACTGGTCACGCTCCAATTGCCCCAGCGACCTGAACGATTCCTCCGCACGCGCCGCATAAGACTCGGCAACCGCCTGCGCCGAGGCTTCGGTCATACCCCCGAGCACGCGGCCAGCGCTGAGATCAGCGAGCAAAAAACCACCACCCGGACGGGTCAACCGCAACGTCGGCTTGCCAAGGAGCGACTCGACCTCCGCTGCATCCAGGAACATGTCTCCCGCCCAGTGGCCGGGCAGAAGACAACAGTCATCCCAATCGAGGCGATCGAGGGTAAGCAGTTGCTCCGCGTGGGATTCGCTCGGATATTGGACGTACATCATCACAAAACCCGACAGGCACCAGAGCACGATCAACAGGCCAATTCCGATCCCCAGGTAGCGGTGCAGCAGGATCAGCAGGCGCATGCGAATCAGCTTGCCGGCAGCCTCTAAAACCGAAATCTATAAGCGACTTTCATCGTTCGCGGCGTACCCAGGTTCTCGTAGGCGTACGACGAACCATCGTTGTCACGAAAAGCACGACCGAGTGAAGAGGCATAGTCCTCGTCCAACGCGTTTTCCAGTCTAAGGCTCACCTGGTGTTTGCGATCGGCGCCGAAATAAAATGCTCCGGCCACATCTATCAGGGTGTAGTCACCGTGTTCGATTCGGCCGATGCCACCGGACACCGAGTCATACAGATCGCCTACACTGACGATCGACAGATCCAGCTCGAACGGTTGTGTTTCGGGTAGATACGAAAGTGTCGCCTTGAAGAGGCTTTCCGGAATATCGGTAATCTGCCGGCTTGAACCGGATTCCTCGGCATTGGTGGCGGAGTAGTCGAGCGTTGCTTTGAGCGCTGGGGTTATGTCCCAGCCCAGGGTCACCTCCCAACCATCGAACTCGACATCCGCGTCGGAATTGATCCGCACCCCGTTTGCGCTTCCGATCAGATCTTCCACCTCACGCCTGAACCCGATCAACTCCCACGTAATGGGCAAATCTTCACCAAACCGGCCACCGATGGCTACATTGATGTTGGTGCTTTGTTCACCTTCCAGATCCGGATTGCCGAGAGTGCAACAGGGATCATTTCCGTATAACTGCCAGGCATCGGGAAACCGAAATGAGGTGCCAGCGGTCGCGCGTGCGTAGAACCGCTCATTGAAGTCGTGTTGCCCCGAAAGGTTCCATACGGTGATATCACCCTCGCCGCTCGGCCGATTGTGCCGCACACCGAATGCGATGCGGGTATTTTCCATCAGGCTGGCATTGGTGCGTACTTGCACAAACACCGCGTTGACGTGTTCGGTTTTCTGCGCGATCAAAAGCACGTCGTCTTTTCCAGAGAAACGTTGATGATCGTAACCCGCTTCGTAGTCCAGTCCGTGATCGGTGGCAATGCTGGTCATCGCCGTGACGCCGTAGTCCTCGTAACCCCAGAACTCCTCGTCACTTCTCACGACCAGGTTACCGGTCAGCTGACCCATTGTGTCCAACTCGTTGTCGATACGAGTCCAGTGACTATCCCACTCGTGGTAATACCCCTTGACAAAGAGATCGACGTTCTCGCTGAGGCGGTAGTCCCATTTAGCGGTAAAAAGATTTTCTTCGCGCTCGTTGAACGAACGCGCACGGTTGGAGGGTGCGGCAAATTCCACCTCGTTGTCCGTTCGGTGGTAGTGCATCGTCACATGAGAGTCAGGAGAAAAGCTGTATGCGTACTTGATCCCCAGAGTCAGCACGTCGTAACCCCGGTCATGATCGGTGCCGCTCGGCTGATAGTCCTGGCTCGAGTATGGCTTGAACCCGTCGGCTTCGTCCTTGGAGGCATAAACCACCACACGCTGGTCGCCGAACGCTCTGCGATAGTCGAAGCTCAGGTGCACGGCATCGTTCTCGTCGCCGCCAATGCTGAACGTGCCGGCGGGTTCATCGCTGAACGACTTCGTGACGATGTTCACCACGCCCGCTACGGACTGGGTACCGTAAAAAATACCCTGGCCCCCGTATAACACTTCGATGCGTTCAACCATATGGGCCGGAACGGTATCGAATGGAGCGGTCGTGTTATAGAGACGGTTGTTGATGCGAACACCATCAATCAACCAGAGTACATCCTGACAGCGGGAGCCCTGGAAGGAGCAGTTGACGTAGTCGAAGGCGCCGTTTTTCGGCGCCAGATACAAGCCGGGTACCTTCATCTGCAAGGTCTGGCTCACATCGTTGAAACCAGCCAGTTCGATTTCATCGGCGGTAATGATCTTCACCCGATTGCCGTATTCGCGGAGATCGAGGGGAATGGTTTCCTCGAGTTGCGTACCAAAAACAATGATCTCTTCGTCGAATTGACTTTCCCCATGGGCAAAGTTGGCAAAAAATGCGCCAAACGCCACAAATACAACGCCTGAGAACAGGCCCTTCGGCTGCTCTACCTCAATTGACTTCTTCTCTGACACCTGATCCGCCCCAAAAATTCGAGCGCGTATGTTACCTAAAATTCGGCATTCTACAAATTGTCACCAGCAACCACGTTGATCCTGCCGCTAAGCCTCGATTCTTCCGAATATCATCGATTCAAGGCATGATAGCGGCCTCTATTCGAGGGCTGCTCAATGAGCGACACAGAAAATCAACCGTTGACCCAAACGGAAATGTTTCAGAAATCCAACAGGGAGCTGACGGCCGAGTGGGCCATAAACGTCGATCAGGATCCCTACGCCATTGCGCTCGAAGACCTCAATCCCGCACATCCACTGCTGTTCGAAGCCAACCGGATGTTGCCTTACTTCGAGCGGCTGCGCGCCGAGTCGCCGGTGCATCTGTGCGCGAACAGCCAGTTCGGTCCCTATTGGTCGGTCACGAAGTTCGCCGATTGCAAATACGTCGACACTCACGAGAAGATTTTCTCTTCCGACATCAAAAACGGCGGCATCCGTCTGGGCCAGGCACCGGATCCCGAACCGGATCCAATGTTCCATCTGCCCATGTTCATCATGGAAGATCCGCCGAAACACGATGAGCAGCGCAAGGTCGTCGCTCCCAAATTCACCCCAGGTTACATCGCAGAACTGGCGGACCTGATTCGAAGCCGCGCCGGCACCATTCTCGATGAACTGCCTGTCGGTGAAGAATTCAACTGGGTGCGAAGCGTGTCCGTGGAACTCACCGGTCAGATGCTGGCGACGCTCTTCGGCATCCCTCAGGAAGACCGGCATAAGCTCATTCACTGGTCGGACACCGTCGAGCGCATCGGCGATCCCGACTATTTCGATACGCCTCAGGAAGGATTTCAGGAGTTATGGAAGTGCTGGGAGTATTTCGACGCGGTCTGGAAAGAGCGCGCGGCCGATTCCGAAGAAGGCAACGATCTGATATCCATGCTGGTGCATGGCGAGGCGACTAAAAACATGCCGCCAAACGAATATCTCGGCAACATCCTGCTGTTGATCGTCGGGGGCAACGATACCACGCGCAACTCGATCTCAGGTGGTGTGCTGGCGCTGAACGAGAACCCGGACGAATACGCGAAGCTGACCGCAAACCCCGGGATCATCCCGAACATGGTTCCGGAGATCATCCGCTGGCAATCACCGGTGGCGCATATGACCCGAACGGCGATGGAGGATGTCGAGCTTGGAGGAAAAAACATCAGGAAAGGCGACAAGGTGGTGATGTGGTATCTCTCGGGTAATAGTGAAGAAGACGCGATCGAAAACGCCAATCAATTTCTGATCGACAGGAAGAACGTACGTCAACATCTGGCCTTCGGCTTCGGCGTACATCGCTGCGTCGGTAACCGCCTGGCAGAGATGCAACTGTCCATCGTCTGGGTAGAGATCCTGAAGCGCTTCTCTCGAGTTGAGCTGGTCGGCAAACCACAGTATCTGAAGTCGAGTTTCATC
>JAPUJX010000145.1 GCA_027295975.1 Gammaproteobacteria bacterium | reverse complement strand
AACGCCGGACAAATGTCCGGAACGCCGGACAAATGTCCGGAACGCCGGACAAATGTCCGGAACGCCGGACAAATGTCCGGAACGCCGGACAAATGTCCGGATGAGATATCCGGATCGAACTTCCTTTTTTTCCAGCCAGGTAAACCAAATTGCACCCCACTCGTTCATGGATGTTAGAACGGCATCAATGGTGGTGCACGTTCGCGGTTCAACACTGGAGAATCTTATGAAACTATTCAGACTGACATCGTTGCTCTTACTACTGGGGCTGGCCAGCCCTCTATCTGCCGAAGAATCGGCGCTTGTGGTGGATATCGACAGGGATGGAATTGACCTCCGCAACGAGTTGGATGTGCGTCCGGACGATCGAGACACAACCGACACCGCGATTGTCGCCAGTAATTTGAGTGATCGACCTGCACGGGTGACCTGTACTGCGTTTAATGCCAACGGCAGAAAACTAGGCTCCGCCGGCATGCGCGTGCCTGGTAAGGGTTTACGTTATCTGCGCGCGTCGGATCTTGGCAATGGCGTGGATTACGTCGGCCAGGTACGGTGCCGCACGCGCAACGAAAGTGTGCAGGGCTCCGCGTTACTCATTGGTGCAGGTGGGGTAGCCAACCTGCCGGTACTGCAACGCTCGATCAACGGTTCCAAACATATCGTCGCCACGGTGACGGTAAGCTTTTAACCGGTTCGGGGCGTCCGACAACGTGGTAGGAGCGGCTTTGAGCCGCGATCAAAATCGCCCCCGGAGGCGCTCCTACTGGAGGCTATGACGGAGGCTATGACGCGGAATCGTATTAATGTCAGGGTGAACGCTGTATAAATCTCCGCCGGGAGGCGCACCGTGGTTCTTATCGATCCTCGAGGGTACTCCTGCCAATCAACTGGTTGTTACACCGGTCATTGAATCGGTGTTCCGACCTTCGGAGGTTTTGATGACTACGCCGTTGTGGTGTCTGCTGATCGTTCTGATCATTCCCTACCTGCTCGCCGGTGTGGCCGGTTATTTCCGAGCCAAACAACTCGGCACCATCGACCTGAACAATCTACGCCAGCAGGCAACGTTGTTGACCGGGGCAGGGGCCCGCGTGTACGCGGCCCAGCAAAACGCCTGGGAAGCCGCGGCGGTATTCACCGCTGCCGTACTGGTGGCACACGCCACCGGCGCCGAAGCGCAGATGTCCGCGAACCTGGCAATGGCTTTTGTCGCTTTCAGGATACTGCACGCTATCGCCTACGTTGCCGATTGGGCGATCCCCAGATCAATGTTTTTCCTGGGCGCTTTCGTCTCGGCAATCTGGCTGTTTGTTCTGGCGGGCTGATCCAGGCAAATTCTCAAGCCCTGCGGCTGTCAGTACCTGCCGTCGAGTTTTGCGTGATCCCAGCTGACGTAACGTTCGGGGTGGAATTTCAGGATAACGCGTTTCTCCGCGGTTTTTGAAACGGCGCGAGTCAGTGCCTCGACCTGCGTGGCATCCACCTCCGTGCCCTTGGTGTTGATTTTGACCAGCGCGTCACATACCGCGTCGAATTCATCGATGATCTCCACCGTCGCATAAACCAATACGCTTTTGAGCTCGGCGTACTGCTCACCGCTTTCAACCAGCAAAGTCGCTTTCGGGTCGCGTCGAAAATTCAGTACCTTCTGGCTTTTACGAAACGTCGAGCAGTAAAGACAGCCGGCATCGTCGGCATAAAACCACATCGGCATAGCGTGGGGATAACCATCACGCCCGTTGGATATGATGATGAGCGTCTTCCGCTCAACCATGTAGGCACTGATTTCTTCAGTGGTGAGTTGGATCAATTCTCGTCGAGAGGGCATAAGTTTCCTATGAGGGTTCACCGAAAGGGAGTTTTCGATTTTCCACGACACATCACATGGCTACAATACCGGCCTCGTACACCGAAGGCGACAATGGAGCAGCAATCACTTCAGGATCTGATCGAGTTACTCGACATCGAGGAAATCGAAAAGAACCACTATCGCGCCACGAGCCCCAGCGAAGGGTGGCAGAGAGTTTATGGTGGACAGGTCATCGGCCAAGCCCTGGTCGCCGCTTCACGGACGGTACCCGAAGATCGACACGCCCACTCCCTGCACGGGTATTTTTTGCGTCCTGGCGACACCAGCATTCCTATCCTGTTTACCGTGGATCGAATCCGCGACGGACGCAGTTTCACCACTCGGCGGGTCGTGGCCATTCAACATGGCAAAGCGATCTTCAACATGTCCATTTCCTTTCAGGTGGACGAAGAGGGGTTATCACATCAGTTCCCCATGCCCGACGCACCCGATCCAGAGTCACTTGACGACGAGCGGGACCTCCGCAACCAGTGGATGGATAAACTCCCCGCGGCATATGCTGAATCCTTCGCGCGGGACCGCCCCATCGATATCCGTCCGATAAACCCTCAAGACATCTTCGACCCGAAGAAACAGGCACCTCGGCAAATGTGTTGGATGAAATCACGGGACCCGCTTCCGGACGATCGACGATTACATCAATGTGTGTTGGCGTACCTGTCAGACTGGTCGCTGCTCGACACCGCGATGTTGCCCCACGCGGTCAGTTTCCTGCAGACCAACATGCAGGTTGCAAGTATCGATCACGCAATGTGGTTTCATCGGCAATTTCGGGCCGACCAGTGGCTGCTGTACGTTCAGGACAGTCCCAGCGCGACGGGTGCCCGGGGGCTCAACCGAGGGCTCATCTACTCCCGGGACGGTGTTCTAGTCGCCTCCGCCACCCAGGAAGGACTGATTCGCATGCACGAAAAACCGCCAGAAAAGGCAGTTTAACGGTTGGTTTTGTAAACGATAACCTAGGATACGAATACCCGGAGAACATCTCGCGACATGGATGATCTCTCACCCCCATTTTAGGACACGAGCTGGCTCGCGTTCGCTGCGAAACCTTAAGATGTGTAACCGAAGTGTTATTCGGACACACTCTCGCAGTATTGAAGAACGTCAGGGGTGTCGAGGGCAAGGAAAGATTTTAGAGACTGTCGCGAGCCATGGAAGGCGAGCGCAAGCCCCCATGGATGGGTTCACGGCGTGTCTCGAAAACCTTTTCCTTGCCCTCGACGCCCCGGGAATCTTCAACTTCAGCGAAAACCAAACGGCTTGTCCCCACTCAGATCGTGATAGCGTTCAAACAGCCGTGTCTGCCGCGAGCGCATGGGCACCCATGTACCATCAACCATGACGCGTTCGGCCCATGTGGTTATCTCGAGGGGGTCTCCCGACCAGATTACCAGGTCGGCTCTGGCGCCGCGGGTCAAGATTCCGATATTGTCCAGACCGAAAACCTCCGCCGGGTAACGGGTGACACCCGCCAACGCTTCAATCCAGGGAAGGCCATTGGCGACGGCATTACCCGCCCCCTGACGCAGGAGACGAACGTTGTGTGTTTCCTGGGAACTGATGAGCACCCGTACTCCGGCTCGGTGCAGCAGCGCGGCATTGTCCAGGCGTGCTCCCAGGCGATCATAAGAACGAGGAAGATTATCGAGGGGATCCACGATCACCGGAACCTCGTGTTGCGCCAGGAAATCGGCAACCTGCCAAGCCTCGGTGCCACCGCGTAACACCAGAGACTTGTCCAGGTCTTCCGCCAGATTCACGACCTGGACGATCTCGTTGGCCCGGTGCACTTCCATTACCAACGGTACATCGGCGCCTCGAAATTGCCTGAGGGCTTCCATGTCCTGTCCGCGGTAGTCGTGTTCGTCCGGGCGATAACGCGAGGGGCTGTAACGGCGCGCTTCGCGGAACGCCCTGATCAATCGTTGCAGTACGGCGCTACGGCTGCCACCGACAAAGGCCGCGGTCCTCGCACCGACGTTGCCAAACAGGGCCACCCGACTGTGGGTCAGGCTGCCGGTGGCGAGATCGACGACGGCGCCCCATCCGGCCAGCGGATCATTACCGGCACGAGGGGCAACCACGGCGCGGGTTACGCCGTCCATGACGTTCACCGGGAACAGAGTCGAATTCGCGTTGATCGAAAAACGTACGTCGAACGCCGGCCCCAGACGGTATTCGGAGAGGTTGCCGTCCACGGTGGTGGCTTCACCGGAGATCTCCACCAGTCCCAGTTGTGAATACGATTCGATCAACCCCGGCGTTACCACCTTGCCCCGGGCATCCACCCGTTCGTAGTCGAATGGTATCTCGAGATCGACACCAATTGCTTCGATGACACCGCCGGAGATGAGTATCGTCACCCCTTCCGCCGCCTCCGCGTCCTCCATGGTGTAGAGTTTGCCGCCGCTCACAGCCACGCCGGCCCAGGCAGACGTGCTCCACAAGGCGACCAGCAAACAGGCCCCGCGCACGCGGGTTATGTTCCTCATAACCGCCTCCCGCGTGCCGTCTGTTCGAGATCAAAATCCGTCAGCGGTTGGCGGGCCGGGTCCGAGCGATCGAAGTAGAGGTAACCGTCGATGAAAACCTTTTCCGCATGAGCGTACACGCTGAAAGGGTTTCGATCCCAAAGGACCACGTCGGCCGCTTTACCCACTTCGATGGAACCGGTTCTTTTTTCTATGCCGAGGGCTATGGCAGCATTCAAGGTGATCCAGCCGATGGCTTGCGCCTCGTCCACCGCCATGCCCACTCGACGCGCCGCGGCCATGGCTTTTGCAGCTTCCTGGTTGAGACGCTGAATACCCTGGGCATCATCCGAGTGCACGATCGCGCAGGCACCGGCTTGATCCACGAGTGGTATGTTCTGGGGTATGCCGTCGAAGGCCTCGAGTTTGAACCCCCACCAGTCCGCCCACATGGCCGAGCAGATACCTTCCTCGGCTAGAAGGTCCGCGATTTTGTAGGACTCCACCGCATGATGAAACGCACTGATTCTGTAACCGAACTCCCTGGCGATATCGATCATTACCGCCATCTCATCCGCCCTATAACAGTGATTGTGGACGAGGATCTCGCCATTCAGAACGCCGACGAGAGTCTCCATCGCCAGATCCGGTTCCGTTACTGTGGTGTTCTGTTTATCCACCGGTTTGGCACGCTGTTCCGCATAGTGGCGCGCCTTGGTCCAGGCCGCGCGATAGCCGGCAACGTTTCCCATGCGCGTTGACGGCGCCTGGGTTCGCTCACCATAAACCCGTTTAGGATTTTCACCGCAAGCCATCTTCAGTCCCTGTTTGGCCCCGGGAAACTTCATCCCCTGCACCGTGCGCGCCGGAACATTCTTCAACGTCACACCGCGACCACCGAAGAGATTGCCACTGCCAGGCAGGATCTGCATGGTAGTGACACCCCCAGCCAGCGCGAGGGGAAACTGCGGATCCTGCGGCCATACCGAATGTTCGGCCCAGACTTGCGCGGTATTCGGCTCGGTCATCTCGTTGACATCGGAGGTCGACGCGATCGATGGCGATGGACCGTTACCGAGGTGGGAGTGTACGTCGATGATTCCCGGCGTGAGAAATTGACCCGCGGCATCCAGGAGGCGGACACCTTCACGACTGAGTCCGCTCCCTATCGCCTCGATACGGCCACCGGAAAGTCGCACATCCACACCCGTCAGGCGTTCACCCGTGCCGGTCAGCACCGTCACATTCACGATCAACAGATCGTCGGAGGCGAGGGGCACGTAAGTCGAAGCGTAAGGCTCCGAGGCAATCGCGCTAACCGGAATCAGCACCAGAAGAAGCAGTCTCAACATAGTTGACTCGTTGGACAGACAAGAAGCCAGCTACCATATAACGAAGTCGCTATGGCGGAAAGACCGGTGTTCCTGCCTTGTGTCCTTCCGGTCATTGGTCGCGGCGAAAGACGATCATCGCGCCATCGTCGAATTCCATGATCAGATAGACACTCGAAACCCTGGCGACAAACGGAGCAATTTCCCCATCCCTTTCATGCAACTCGCCCTGCAGGTCCTTACCTCGTCGCTTCGCGGTTATTACCGTGGAGTAGCCATCCAACACAATCGCGCCCGTGTAACCCGATCCTTCGACCGCCAACGTCAGAACGGCGAACTCTCCGTTCTCCTCGGTAGTGAATCTTCCCTCAAAAACATCAATCTCTGCCGCGGCGGCAGACATCACAATGAGGGAAACGCCAGTCAACAAAACAACCCGCTTCATCACCGAACTCTATTTTCGTGCTTGTACACCACGCCACCTTTCATCACGAAGTTAACCCTGCCCATCAGCGTGATATCCGCCAACGGATCTCCCGGCACGGCAACAATGTCCGCGAACTTCCCCGGCGTTATGCTGCCGAGTTGCCCGGAAGTACCCAGGAGATCCGCAGCAACCACCGTTGCACTCTGAATCACCTCCATGGGTGGCATTCCGCCTTCGACCATGTAACCAAACTCCTTCCAGTTGTCCCCGTGGGGAGAAACGCCGGTGTCGGTACCGAAAGCTATCTGCACCCCTTCCGCGTAGGCCCTGGCAAACGTGTCCTGAATCTTCGGTCCGATGGCGGCGGCCTTGGGGCGAACCAGTTCGGAGAAATAACCGGGAATCTGCGCCTTTTCGGCGACAAATTTACCGGCAATGATGGTAGGGACGTAGTAGGTGCCGTGGCGACGCATCAGCCCCATGACCTCCTCGTTCATATAGGTGCCGTGCTCAATGGAACTAACCCCGCCGATTACCGCCCGTTTCATTCCCTCCGCCCCATGTGCATGGGCCGCAACCTTAAATCCGTAGTCTTTGGCTGCAGTGACGATCGCCCGAATCTCTTCGGTGGTGAACTGCGGGTTCTGGCCACTTTTTGCCTGGCTCAACACGCCACCCGTGGCGGTGATCTTGATGAGGTCAGAGCCTTCCTTGTAGCGGCTTCGAACCCCCTTGTAGGCGTCGGCCGTACTGTTGACTACCCCTTCGGCGGGACCCGGGTCGCCTCGGAGCCGGGAATTTACTCCATTGGTCGGATCTGCGTGGCCTCCCGTGGTTGCCAGGCTCTTACCCGCCGTGTAGATGCGCGGTCCGATCACCCAGCCCTCGTTGATGGCCTTGCGCAGCGATTGAGCCAGACCATGGCTCGTACCCAGGTCACGCACCGTGGTGAACCCCGCCATGAGGGTACGCCGCGCATAAACGACGGAGCGGAAAGCAGAATCCGCCGGTTCCAG
>JAPUJX010000144.1 GCA_027295975.1 Gammaproteobacteria bacterium | reverse complement strand
ACAATATGTTGCCGCAAAGGGAAAAGCGTCTGAGGGATTTCAACCGCATCAGACTGTCTTTTCCTGCAATCCGGCAATTGACAAAAGGTAATGAGAGCCCTCGAAGAACTTCCCGCTTCAAAATGAACGGCCTTAAGTCTTGCGGATTACACGCTGGGTCTGTCCAGCCCCCCTATACCATCAATGCTCGTCATGTTCGATTTTAGCTGTCCTTTGCGCATACCTTCCACGCCTATGTGTTCCGCATACTTGTCATAGTAGTCGCGCGTTCCCGCAAATTCGTACAAAGGCACCGTCCAGCCACAGGAATCCGCGATTCGATCTATGTTCAAGCGAATGATAGAACGGATGCCGGGCAGTTCAGGAAACAGTTTGATGAGATTTGAAAAATCGGCACTGTGTGTCTCGATAATCTCGCCGCGGCCGTGCAGCCGCACAGTCAGCGGTTTCCCCTCGAAAGCGCAGAACATCATCACCAGCCTGCCGTTCTCCTTCACGTGAGAGATGGTCTCGACGCCGCTTCCCGTGACATCCAGGTAGGCAACCGTTGTTGGTCCAAGGATTCGCAATGAGTCCATGCCTTTGGGGGAGATGTTGACGTGACCGTCAAGCGAGGCGGGAGCCGTGCCTACAAAAAATACTTTTTGTGTTTCGATAAACTCGATGAGCTCCTGGTTGAGTTCCTGATAGATTTTTCCCATAAAAACTCCTTAGCTGGCGGGAACGCCACCAGAGTCCGTAATATCGGTCTGATGCCGGGTGGCCAGCGCTTCCAGATTGGCAACGTGCCCGGCTCGATCGATCTTGTAGCGAGACACGAAAATCAGCGCCACCAAACACAATCCGCAAAATAGCGGCAGGAAAAAGATGGCGAGATTGAAACGTATCTCATTGGTGATGTCCGTAAACCAGAAAATCGGCCCTTTTTCCAGAGGTCTTTCGTCGCTGCCGGTCGCTACTGCCTCGCTCACTCTAGATCCCCCTCTTGGTGGCAACACTTTTTATGTTGGTTAATGGAACTAAATATCTATGCGGTAAAGGGCACGCTGCTTCTCGTCCGTCGCGAACAGAACATCATCTCCCGCCGCCAGCCCGTTGAAGATCATCGAGGGAGGTTGCGACGGTGACGCCGGCGGTGTTCCACCGCCGTCCAGCCTGGTAACAACAACGTTGCCGGAGCGGGTAATTTCCGTGATCGTGCCTTTCTCACTTTCGTTCACGAAAATTCGCTCTCCCACTACCGCAATACCTTCAGGCGCTTCCAGCCCGGTTGCCAACGTTTCAACCAACCCCGCCCGGGTTACCCTCAGCACCCGGCCCGCGGATCGGTCGGTCACCAGGAGATCGTCACCCAGCACGGCCAACCCCGTTGGCGCGGTGAACCCGGCGGCCAATTCGGAAATCGTCCCGTCAGCGTCTATGAGTACCAGGGTGCGGTTACCATGAAGCGTGACCGCAATCGCGGACCCGAAGCGGACCGCGTGAACAGGGGCGGCTAACCCATCGAACCTCGCCAGGGTCTTTTCGTTCGCCGGGTCCCAGATCCTGACGTTACCGTCCATCCAGGAAGTTAATATCAGGTTGTCGCCATCGTCGGCAATCGAAACGATGCTGCCGATTTCGGATACGCCGAGTATGTTTCGCTGTACGAAGATTGGATCACCCGTGTCCGGGGTATAGGCGCGTATCGAGTGGAAGTCGGCTACAACCACCTGGCCGTTGTGCACCGCAACCCCACCTGGGTGCGCCATGCCGCCGGGTGCAAGCTCGATCAAGGTATCGTTCTCAACGCGTGCGACAAAGCCGTCGGTAAAACTCGACACGAACAAAACGTCGTCGGCATCAAAAGCAAAGTTGTCGAGACCGGGTGTCAGGTTGGCAATGGTGACGAGTTCTCCGTCAACGACGCGATGCACTTTCCCGGCGGCGGTATCCAGCACGTGAAGATGCCCTTTGGAGTTGAATTTCACTGCCGCCGGCACTTGCAGGCCGGTTACCTCTTCGCGCATCTCGCCGGAATCTACATCGAAGCTGACCACCGAGCCTTGAAACCAGCGTGGGCCGTAGAGGCGGTCATCCGGCCCCCAGTCCATACCGTTCAATCCACACCCCGGCCCGAGATCACCGCTGATCAAGCGTGGTTCTTTCACACCTTTCGGATCAATCTCATAAAGCCCGGTGTCGAAGAAACACTGCGCGACGAACAACCGCCCGTCGTTGGAAAACGTAATGGGATTTACCCCCGGCCCCAGTTTTGCCGCGACAACCCGTTCGCCATCCGCGGTAAACCCGGCAACCTCCCCGGTGAGGATGGACGTCCAGAAATAATCCCCGCTTGCGTTGAACGCTACGTCGTCGGGTCCTTGAACCCCCTGGTCGCTGCCCCAACGATGTTTGATCTCGCCGTCCGCGGGATCCAGGGCAATCAGTTCCGAACCTATCACGGAGGCCACGTACAGCAGGCCATCGGGACCGAAGTGGATGCCGTTGGCGCCGGAGATGTTCGCACCCCTTGCGATAACCCTGGCGTTGGGAAGAACATGGGTGACTTCCGCAACTTCCTGTGCGGTTGCAGCCGGATTGTCGGGGGAGGAAGGCTTGGCACAACCCGTGATGCCTCCCGTGATAATTCCCATGGTAAAAGGGGTAATGACGATAAGTTTGAGCAATCGCCTGTTCATAATGCCTCCACGATGTTCCCTCTTTCGAGGGTGGAACCCTCGGCTCGCATCCACGCTGCGCACGCGAGGACAATGCAGCAATCCGGGCTTGACCGCCAGTCTGGGCCTGATCTCGTCCTTGACGCCCATTACGGCGGGTGTTTGCGCCTAATTGTCCTCCATAACCTTGAAGAATCGCCGTTCGCCCCACATAG
This sequence comes from Gammaproteobacteria bacterium, assembly GCA_027295975.1. Classification (GTDB taxonomy): domain Bacteria; phylum Pseudomonadota; class Gammaproteobacteria; order Pseudomonadales; family Azotimanducaceae; genus SMWK01. The sequence goes on along the minus strand of JAPUJX010000144.1, from coordinate 2,835 downwards.
TCCTGGTTAACTCCTCATTAACGGTTCAATTATGGCCGGACTGATTCGTGGCGTGGGTTTTGCGCTAATGTTTACCCTCCTCACCGCTTGCGGCATCAACGACATTCCCACGAACGACGAAGCCGTCAACGCGGCGTGGGGGCAGGTGGAGAACCAATACCAGAGGCGGGCCGACCTGGTGCCTAATCTGGTCAATACCGTGAAAGGTTTCGCCACTCAAGAGCGCGAGACGTTGACCGCCGTGGTGGAAGCTCGAGCGAAGGTGTCGCAGATGAATATCTCGTCCGACATCATCAACGATCCCAGTGCACTGGCGGCGTTCGAGAAAAACCAGTCGGCGTTGTCGAGCGCGCTCAGTCGACTGATGGTGGTGGTAGAGCGTTACCCGGATCTCAAATCCAATCAGAACTTCCTGCGGCTACAAGCGCAACTCGAAGGTACCGAAAACCGCATATCGGTTGCTCGGCGCGATTTCATTCTATCGGTTCAGGTGTACAACACCGAGATTCGAACTTTTCCGGGGCGCCTCTGGCACAGCTTTATGTACAGCGATCTACCGATCCGTGAAACCTTCGAAGCCCGGGAAGGTTCGGAAGATGCACCGGTCGTCGAGTTTTAGATGAAGCCGGGTATTTTAATAGTCGCCTGTCTGCTCGCGTCGAATGCGGGTGGTGCTGAAGAATCAACCTTGCCCGCGCTGTCCGGTCGCGTTGTCGACCAGGCGAACATACTAGCGCCCGCAACGGAGAGACGTTTGACGGCGCAGCTTGACGCCCATGAAAAGGCAGGTGGAAACCAGGTAGTCGTTGCCACCATTACATCGCTCGGTGGCGAAACCATTGAGGAATATGGCGTTAGTCTGGGTCGGGCCTGGGGTATTGGCCAGGAAGGAGAAAACAACGGAATCGTTCTGATCGTTGCGCCGAACGAGCGTAGGGTTCGAATTGAGGTGGGTTACGGTTTGGAAGGTGAGTTACCGGACGCTATTGCATCAGACATCATCCAGACGAAGATTTACCCGGAATTTTATGAAAACGATTTCGACGGCGGGGTGTCGGCCGGTGTTACCGCGATTATTGCAGCGCTGGGTGGCGAGTACGTGTTCGAGCAACAACGGCGCACTCGGCGCGATCGCGGTCGCAGAGGTGGATTTTCCTTTGGCTTCCTGTGGATCATCGTTGTGTTTTTACTGTTCGGCTTTGGCCGCCGCAGGCGACGCGGGATGGGTAGTGGTCTGTTGTGGGGCGCAATTCTGGGCAGCGCAATGAGTAGTGGCCGCGGTGGCGGTGGATTTGGCGGCGGCGGTGGATTTAGCGGCGGCGGTGGATTTAGCGGCGGCGGTGGAAGTTTTGGTGGCGGCGGCGCGTCGGGAGGCTGGTAATGGCAATGATTGGAACAATCGAGCAAACACACATCTCAGACGCGATTGCCGAGGTAGAACGGCACACGGACGCTGAACTCGTCACGGTTTTAGCGGCGGCAAGTGACGACTATCGGTACATTCCCTTGTTGTGGGCGGCATTGGTGGCGATGATCGTGCCGAGCGCTTTGTACCTCACGCCATTATCCGTTGCCTGGATGATTACCGCTCAACTCGCCGTTTTCCTCGTGTTGGCGGTTGTGCTGCAAACCGATACGTTGCGGGCCCGTCTGATCCCCGGGAACGTGCGCGCGCTTCGGGCCGCAAATATGGCGCGACGCCAGTTTCTGGAGCAGGATTTACACCACACAGACGGCGATACAGGTGTGCTGATTTTCGTCAGTGAAGCTGAACACTATGTAGAGATCCTGGTAGACCGCGGAATTTCTGCCAAAGTCGACAATGACCGATGGTCGAGCATTATCGAAGGATTTGTTGCCGATGTACGCGAAGACCGTGTTGAGCAGGGTTTTTTGACTGCCCTGGAACGTTGCGGCGAGATCCTGGCGGAAGCCGTGCCCAAAACACCAGATAATCACAACGAACTGGATAACCGTCTCATTCTGGTGGGTTACGATTAAGTCGGCGCAGGGGCGTTCGAAAAAATCAACGGATGTTTCTGAGGATTTCGAGGGCCGCATTGCGTCCGGGAAGACCGCTCACGCCTCCGCCGGGATGCGCGCCGGATCCACACAGATATAAAGCTCTCACGGGCATCCGGTAGTCCGCGTACCCGACCATGGGTCGCAGCGAGAAAAGCTGATCCAGGTGCAGCACGCCGTGGAATATGTCACCCCCTATCATGCCGAGGTCGCGTTCGATGTCGAGGGGCGACTTGATCTGCCGAGCCAGAACCGAAGCCTTGAAATTGGGGGCATAACGATTGACGGTGTCGATGAGCATCTCGGCGACGTCTTCTTTCCGTTCATCCCAGGAATTGCCGCCAGGTAGATGGCGTTGAAAATGTTGACAGAACAGGCTGGCCACATGCCCACCGGGAGGTGTCAGGGTGGTGTCTTGTGTGGACGGAATCCACATGGAAATTATCGGTTGTTCGGACCACCCCCTGGATTGCGCCGTCGCGTAGGCTTTACGCATGTATTCGAGGGACGGGCAGATTTCGATGGCGCCTTCGAATATTTCCGTGGAATGGTCGGGTATGCCCGTGAAGCGAGGCAATTCGCTGAGGGCCACGTTCATGCGAAAGGTCGCCGAATGGCTGCGATATGCTTCTATGCGCCGCCTTGTGTCCGCGGGTAAGAGAGTGGGGTCCAGCAGTTTGGTGAGAAGAATCTGCGGGTGTACGTTACCGGCAATCACCCGGGCGGTGATTTTTTGTCCATCCTCGGTGATCACACCGTAGGCACACCGATCCTCGACACAGATTTCACGCACCGGTGCAGACGTTTCGATAT
>JAPUJX010000143.1 GCA_027295975.1 Gammaproteobacteria bacterium | reverse complement strand
CGTATGGATAACCGGTCTGACCAGCCAACGTTCACCAACCCGGGCTCGCACAACCGCACCTATCGCGTCGCGGCCGATCCGGGGATCAGACAATCGCAACTGCAGCCATCTGCCTTGTTTCGGCACCCGGTTCTCAAAAATTCGAGCCGGGCCGTTGGAATTGCTGAGTAACAGATCCAGGTCTCCGTCGCGGTCGAGATCAGCCGCAATTAATCCCCGGCTTACGGATTTTTCAGCACAAGAAAAACTGGCGGCACAAACGTTATGGAATTTCCCCTGGCCTGAGTTTTCCAGGAGGAGGTTCGATTCGCCATACAGCCATGTGAACGACTCGCCCGTCGATTTCTGCGTGTTGGAGGGTCCTGCCCTGGACGTTTCTACGGGCTTGCGGACACGACCGTTGGCAACGGCCAGATCAAGATCACCGTCGTGATCCATATCCAGGAAAGCCGTGCCAAAACCGGTGTAAGGCACACTCACCGGCCCCAGCTTCGAACGAATAGTGCCATCCATCATGGCTCCATCGCGGGTACTGGTGTACAGGGTATTGGACTCCTGGTCGACGTGGGTTAGAAAAATGTCCAACGCTGCATCGCCATTCACGTCGCCCAGCGCAATACCCATGCCGGCCTGGGATTCACCGAACAGGTTTGTGGCAACGCCCCACAACATACCCCGCTCGACAAAAGTACCGTCTCCCTGATTGATCCACAGAAAATTCGCGGCGCCGTCGTTGGCAACAAAAATATCCACGCGGCCGTCCCGATTGAAGTCACTGCATACCACCCCGAGCGCCGGGTTTATCACCCGCCCGATTCCGCTCGTCGTGCTGATATCAACGAAAGTGCCATCACCCTCATTGCGATACAGCCGATCCGGCTGACTCGGGTACACGTTGGGCGGGCAATAGTCGGCTCCGCCAGTTTCGGTGCTGCACACCTGGTGCTTATCCGGCATGACATAGGTGGCAACAAAAAGATCCAGGAACCCGTCGCCGTCGATGTCGCAGAACGTCGCGGAACTCGACCAGGTATCGGCTTCAATGCCCGCAATTGCCGTCACGTCGGTAAAGGTGCCGTCACCGTTGTTACGCTGCAGGCGATCGCCTTCGAGGTTGGTGAGGTAGAGATCGAGATCGCCGTCATTGTCGATATCGCCCAGAGCCGTTCCCATGCCATGACCGGGGTTGTGCAGATTCGCCTGTTCGGTCACGTCTTCGAAAATACCCGAGTCGTCACGCCGATACAGCCGACCGGTGCCCGGCAGGCCGCCTACGAAATAGATGTCCAGATCGTCATCCTGATCATAGTCGAACACCGCAACCCCGGATCCCATCACTTCCGGGAGCAGATACTCATCGGTTGGCCCGGAGTCATGGAGAAACCCAATCCCTGACGAACCGGTTACATCGACAAAGGTCGGCTGTACGGCTCGCTCTTCGGTCCATCCGACCGAAGAGGCGATTGAACAGATGATGACTAACAGAAGAAGGGGAAGGCGCTTGATGTTTACGGGTATTACATTTTGAAAGTTCGCCGCCGTCGTACCCGACAGCGGCGTGTCAGCGGACACCAAAAACTAACGCCGTTTGTGCCAGCTTGGCATCCAGTTCTCGTCCGTCTCACCGGATACGTCCATCTTACGCGCGGCTCTGAGCACCAGCGGCATGGAATAGTTACCTTCATTACAAGCATACTCATACACATCGTCGTCGGTTCGGCGCATTTGCTGGCTGGCCGTCCAGGGCGCTTCATAAGTTTCCGAATCGTCGACGGTGTACTCATAACGCAACGTATCTTCATCCAGACGCGTGAAGCGTTCTGTCAAAACCACGTTCGGGCCCGTTCCATACGGCGTCGCGTACTGCTTGAAGTTGGTCGTCGTGACGACAAACGTATCGCCATCCCAGCTGCCACTGGAGAAACCCTTCCAGAACCGGGTGCTGGCCGGCACGCTGCCGCCCCCGTCGGTTGGGACGATACGATGGTCGTTGACCATTTCTACCTGGATGGCGACGTGACTTTCAGACTGAACGATCTGCATGATGTTGTTGTAGGCGCTGGGTCGCATCGGATTGTTGTTGAACCCGATTATGCAACGGTCGGTCAGGCTGCGCATTTCCGGCCCCTCGGGTGACAGCGCCTGCATCTCGACATAGGGGCGATTACGCGCGCGCGCCGAATCCAGCATCGCCGGCATGCGGCCATTCGGCGGATCCACAATCAGGGAGGTGCGCAAGCTGGCGTCGAGCTTCGTACCGAGTTCCAGAAAGCCGGAGTTATACCCCACGTCGACATCGGACTGGCCGTCGAGGCCCTCACGCACCTCACCTTCGGTCTTCTCCCGTTCCGCGCGGCCATTTATGAGGTCATCTTCGAATTCTGCCGCCTCTTCGGGGGTCAGGAACTCTTTGTCTTTCCAACGCTCGGGGCGATTCAACGGGGTTGCCGATTTGAAATCCCAGGTCCCCTGCAGGCTGGGTTTACCCCAGGGTTTCATCGGCACCTCGGCAACCGCGTTACCCGCGGCGAGTACCGCTACCAACGTGATTAGCAATGATTGCGTTTTCATCTTTACCTCACCCTAAAACAGGTTTTTGATAGTGGGCCTGGTTCTATCCGCCCCTTTTCTCAAATGTCCGTACATCGCGTCTTCACCGAACGGAACACATTTATACTCCAGGAGCCGCGCGTCGTCCCCAATGCGCCGATACAGCGGTAGCTTGATCTTCCAGGGGCGCGTGAAAACCTGACTGTCTTCGATGGTGGCTTCGTAGCTTATGTGGTTTGGCCCCATGGGCGTGTATCGCTCCGTGACCTTGAGTTCGCCTCCGTGCCAGGTGCCGGTGGCGTCCAACCAGGTGTCGGGCATCTGATCCGTCACTTCCACCACCAGCGTGTTGCCTTCCCAACGACCCAGGGAATGACCCATCCACGAGGGTAAATCGGCACGGGTGCCGGGACGGTCCAGATGGATGATGCGGCTGTTGCTGCCCCATTCGTAGGCAATGAAGACCTTGGTGTCGGATTGCACGATATGAAACGGCAGGGGCATGTACGTTTGTCTCGGGATGCCCGGGATAAAACACTTCACCGCCGGATCCCACTGGTTCCATTCGGCGCGATAGGTATCGCGCCGGGCTCCGGCTTCTTCCGTGTACGGAATCTCCCCCCCTTCAACGTAACTGTAACCTGCCGGTATGCCACCCAGCGCACCCAGCACGATGGTTGCCGGGCCTTTGACGGCATGTCCGCCTTCAAGATTCCAATGCGCGGTGCCAACGGCTTGCCACAGGCCATTCAGGTCCGGTCTGGCATCAGCAACGGGCGCGGCGGCTGGCGTGGTTTCACTTTGATCCGTCGGTGCGCAGGCAAGGAGCGTAAGCAACAGCGCCCCTAACATTCCTGGTGCAAAACCTTTTTTTTTCATCTCCCCTCCTCGCCCGGTTAACATACTGGATCACAGGCAAAAGTGGAAATTGCCGTTTGGCAATTTCCCGCCTTTGCCTCTATCCGTTGCCTCTATCCTTTGCCTCTAAAAAAGGTGCACAAGAGGTCATCACCTGGCTGACCGACAACAAGACCTTTAGGATCAATATGCGAGTTCTATCTGTATTTTTGACCATCCTGGTAATTTTTGCCTGTACGCCCGAATCAGGGGATCAGGCGAAAACCGACCCAATAACCAACCCAGCCGCCTATCCATCCCCATCCCCAACGCAACGGAATGTCGACTGGTCAGTGTATCTCGGGGACAGCGGCCGCCGGCATTATTCACCCCTCGATCAAATCAACCGGGGGAACGTCAACGAACTGGAAGTTGCCTGGGTTTATGAATCCGAACCCGAGGTCAGTTCGGGCACCATGTACACGAGTCCGATCGTCGTGGACGGTATTTTTTATGCCCTGACCCCTTCGCTGGTACCGTTTGCCTTGAATGCGGCCACCGGTGAAGAAATCTGGCGTACCGACCTCGGTCTGAACAGAGCGGCCCAGCGCGGACTCATGTGGTGGGAACGAGGCGACCAGCGACGCATCTTCTTCGCGGCCGGCAAAGAACTTATCGCCATAAACGCAGACGACGGGCAACTCATCGAGGGCTTCGGCATGGGCGGTAAGGTCGACATGACCCCCACCGGCAAAGGCGGCTACATCGGTGTGACGGTCCCGGGCGTCGTCTTCGAGGACAAGCTGATCATGGGGTTTTCCACCACCGAAGGGTCGGATGCGTATCCCGGCTCCATTCGCGCGTTCAGCGCCGTAGACGGCAGCCTGATGTGGAAATTCAGCACGATTCCGGAACCCGGCGGCCTGGGTTCCGACACCTGGGAGGAAGGCTCCCTGGCCCATGCGGGCGGGGCCAACGCCTGGTCGGGCATGACCCTGGATGAACAACGCGGCATATTGTTTGCGCCAACCGGCAGCACAACACCCGATTTCTACGGCGGCGATCGGCTCGGCGACAACCTGTTTGGCAACTCCATCGTCGCCCTGGACGCCCGCACGGGCAAATACCGATGGCACCACCAGGTGGTGAAACACGATCTGTGGGACAAAGACAACCCGTCACCCCCAACCCTGGTCCAACTGGAGCGTGACGGCAAACTAATAGACGCCGTGACCTTGACCACGAAAACCGGCCACCTTTATGCGTTTGATCGCGACACCGGCGAGTCGTTGTATCCCATTGTCGAGGTCGACACGCCAATCCCCAGCACACTTCCCGGCGAAGTCCCCGCAGCCAGACAGTACGTGTCCAGCGTCGAGATCAGCCGCCAGGTCTTCGAACCCACCAACCGCACGCCGGAAGCAAGGGCATTCGTCGAAGATCTGATCGACGGTTGGGAGCGGAGACCCTGGGCGCCCCCGAAAATCGGCACGGTGTTGTTTTATCCCTGGTACGACGGCGGCGCCGAATGGGGTGGCTCCGCTTTCGACCCGGCCACAAACAGGTTGATCGTGAATTCCAACGACGAAGCCGCCATCCTGACGCTGGCGGAAGTACCGATCGGGCACAGTAGCTACGGTATGTATGCCACCCACTGCGGCGCCTGTCACGGCGCCCAGCGCCAAGGCACGGACCGCGGCCCTGCGCTGGACGACATCCGCGAGCGGCTGGGCATGGAAGCCATCGGGAAGATCATGACCGAAGGCGGCAACGGCATGCCGACGTTCGCCCACCTGTCTACCCTCGACCGCAACGCGATCTACCGATACATCCTGCCGAAGGAACTGCCTGAAAAAGACGCGCCATCCGATGAGGTGGGTTACGCCCTCACCAGCGGATACGTGTACCTGAAGGACAACAAAGGTCTGCCGGGTAACGCACCCCCCTGGGGCACGCTGAACTCCATCGACCTCGCCACCGGCGAAATCGTGTGGAAGGTGAATTTCGGCAATTTCCTTTCGCACCCCGATCTGGGTTATGGCGCCATCAGTTACGGCGGACCGGTGGTCACGGCGTCCGGCCTGATTTTCATCGGCGCAACCCCGGATAAGAAGTTTCGCGCTTACAACTCCGACAATGGCGCGCTGGTGTGGGAAACAGAACTCAGCGCGGGAGGATTCTCCACCCCCGCGGTGTACAGCGTCGACGGCAGGCAGTATGTGGTGATCGCGGCTGGCGGCGGTCGACTGGGCCCGCCGTCGGGTTCTGAATACGTGGCTTTTGCCCTGCCCGACCCGGAGATAACTTCTGCTCCGAAACCAGATGAGTCCTAGGTTCTGTTCCAGATTCCGGAGAACCGGTCTTAGTCGGGGTTCTCCAAGCGATGATAAATTCGCTTGATGGTCACTGGACTGGTGCCCACATTGCGAATGGGAATCTCGGTGTGGTTGGTGAGATCGATGGTCTCAGCCGCTGTCATCGCGTCAACCCCGTCCGCGTGCATAACGGCTGCCTTTGCCCACAGATCCCGATAAAATTCCTGTACTAGGCCGATCCGGCTGAGATCGGTAACGGGCGACCCGTGACCCGGAACAAAAATGTCAAAGTCCAATGTTTTCAGGTTCTCGAGCGTGTCCGGCCATTCATCCACATAACCATCACCCAGGTACGACGGACCCGAGAACGCCATGTCTCCGGTAAACACCACTTTATCCTGTGGAAAGTAGACGACGACGTCGCCCCCCGTGTGAGCCCGCCCCAGAAAGATGATCTGAATTTCCCGACCACCGCGATACAGCGTCATGCGTTCACTGAAGGTAATGGTCGGCGGCAGGGGAACAATTTCATCGAAGTCTTTGACGTGTTCGGAGAAGAGTTCAAGGTAGGTTTCAAGCTCCTTTTTCTCCTCGGGATCGGTTGCGGCCGCAATACGCTCTTGCACGCGCGCAAGGGTTGCGGCGTTACCCTTCAAGCCGTCGGTATAGGTCGGCTCGTCCAAGGGTGCCGTCGCGAGCTTCATGTAGGTAAATTCGTGCCCGATGATCGGAATATCTCTGAACTCCTGGTTGCCATGAGCATGGTCCCAGTGGTGGTGCGAGTTGATGAGTGCCGTTACCGGCTTCGGCGTGATCGCCTTGATAGCCTTGATGAGATCACGGGCTTTCGCGGGTGTAACATGTGAATCCACGAGCACCACGTCATTGTCGTTGACGATCACCAACGAGTTGCTGTTGAACACCGGCGCTGTCGTTTGCACGAGGTAAATTTCGTTCCTCACCTCCGTGAAGCGGTGGGTCTCGGTGATGATGCTTTCGGAAGATTCGGCATAAGCCGACCCCGACAGTATCCAGCCGATCCCGAGCAAAGTTCGCGATAGATATTGTTTTGTCACTTTTTGTTTCCCCAACTCCCAGTGCTCGAGTCCGCCTCGGTCATCGTCGGTCGAACGCTCTGTATCGTGCCCGTTTACTCCGGCGCTTTACTCCGACCCCATATTTCCCGGGGTGTCTCCCTCAAAACGCAGCGTCGTGAAGCCGAAAAACATTTCATGTTTGGTTTGTAGTCCGAAATGTACCGGCTTTGAGGGATCCGGGTTGCTCCGATTGCGATCGGAGTTGTCCATCGCCCCTTTCGCCACCAGCCGGGTACCCGCGGGTAAAAACAAGGGTTCCTCGAGCTGGTAGCTGAACTGCCAGTTGAAATCATACTTCGGCACAGACAGCAGTATCTCGGAGGTGCCATCGGGATACACCGCGGTGTAACTCATATATTTGCCGCGGAAGTGCATATGCGGCGTCATACTGTACAAATAGGCATCTCGCTCGATCAGCTGTTCACCTTCGAGTTTGTGTTCCTTCGCTCCCGCCGGAATGAAGAAGCGCCTTTGACCGGCAACGCCTCCGGCCATGATATACGCCGGGGGTTTATCGTGGATGAAGA
>JAPUJX010000142.1 GCA_027295975.1 Gammaproteobacteria bacterium | reverse complement strand
GATGAATGTCCGCCTGCCGAGAGAGCGACCACCTGCAGGGTGACACTGCCTTTTTCGGCGACGTTGATTGCGGCAAACAGCGGTTCAACCCCGGGGAGCAGATCCCGAAACAGAAACGAACCTTCATCGAGGGACCAGGTGAGCCGAACGCCCTCGGCGGCGAGATGGCTTGTTACGGAACCTGCCCCTTGTGAGCCGCCAATTTCCTCGTCGTGACCGAAACTGAAATAGATCGTGCGTTGCGGTTGAAATCCCGTCCGTAAAAGATAGGTGGCAGCTTCCAACTGGGCAATGACGGCACTCTTGTCGTCCAGTGCTCCGCGCCCCCAGATGATCCCATCGTCAATGACGCCGGCAAACGGCGGGTGCCGCCAGCGGCCTTCGCTTCCGGGGATGACGGGAACCACGTCGTAATGTGCCGTCAGCAGAATGGGTTGGAGCGTCGGGTCGCTCCCCTGCCAGCGATACAGCAGGGTGTAGTCGCCATGGCGGCTCAGATCCATGGCCCGATGTACTTCCGGATAGGCGGCTTCGGCCCACCCGATAAATCCCTCGAACTGGTCGGCTTCGAAGTCTTCCCTCGACTGATGAGATACGGTGCGAAATCGAACCGCCTCGGCCAGATGTCGTGCGATAGCCATCTCGTCGACGTTGATGGTCTGCGGTTGTACCGCCGGGATGCCAACGGGTGTATGGAGGACCGTTCGTACGATAACGAGTGCGGTTATGGCTGACACCACGGCCAGGAGAATGACGAGAAGAGTTTTCACGTTGAGATACGTCCAGGATTTCCCCCGGACGCTGACAGGTTGCAACAGGATTCTCAAGTCGCGATAACCCTTAGATGGCCGGATTGATTGATTCTTCCGAGTTTTTCCCCGCTCGGAGGCATCCGGATTATGTGGAATATATGGGTGCTCGCGGCTAGTGTTGGGGTCGGGGGTCGGAATTAAAATGTTGATCCGGTGATCGGCGGTATGTTTGCCTCGGCGTGGTCCGCGGGCCTGCGTCTTGCAGGCTTGTTACTGTGTCCGGTTCTTGGCATGGCGGCCGTCACCGGTATCGACTACCAACACGGCCTGTCACCCATCGAACCCCTCAAGTACCCGCCCGACTTCAAACACTTCGACTACGTCAATCCGAACGCACCGAAAGGCGGCATGGTCCGCTACCCCGAGATGGGCACCTTCGACAGCTTCAACAACGTAATAGACAAGGGGCGCAAGCCCATGGGTCTGGAGTTCCTGTACAACCGGGGCCTGACAGCGGTGCGGTTGCTCGTGCAGGCCAACGACGAAAACGCCAGCTTCTACGGGAGCCTCGCTGACGGGGTGTGGGTTTCCGAAGACTATTCCGAATTCGCCTTTCGCATCCGTCCCGGTGCCTATTGGCACGATGGCATGCCAATCACCGCGGATGACGTCGTCTTCACCTTCGAGACTTACCGCGAGCACGGCCGGGCAGGTATACGGATGGCCCTGCTGGAGCTGGATCGTATCGAGAAAATCAGCGAGCGGGAAATCTACTTCACCACCAAGCCGGGCATGGTGCCCAACAATGTCCTGCCGTTTTCCGTGGGGCGTTACCCCATCCAGCCCAAACACTACTGGTCCGGGCGGGACGTGACCAAAACCACGGTAAAGCCGCCGGTTGCAGGAGGTCCCTACCGGGTCGGCGATTTTGTCATCGGTCGTTACGTTGTTTACGAACGAGTGGAGGATTATTGGGGGCGTGAACTACCGACCAGTCGCGGACGTTACAACTTCGACCGTATCAAAATCGACTACTTCCGTGACGAAGCCATGATGGTGGAAGCGCTCAAGGGTGACGTTCTCGATATCCGCAACGAAACCGTCTCGAAACAATGGGTGACCCAATACGATTTCCCGGCGGTCCGGCACGGCTACTTCAAAAAGGAACTCATCTACCAGAATCGGCCCTGGGGCATGTGGGGGCCCGTGATCTGGAACCTCGATCGCAAACGGCTTCAGGATATCCGGGTGCGGGAAGCGCTGTTCCTGATGTACGACTTCGAGTGGATGAACCGGGTCCTCATGCACGGATATTATAACTACGCGAACAGTTTCTTTTACAACTCGACAATGGCTCATAGCGGCCTGCCTTCCGTCGAGGAACTGGAACTCCTCGAGCCGTTTCGCGATCAGTTGCCGTCGCGGGTATTCACCCACGTCTGGCAGGCGGCAAAAACCACGGGATTTGGCCACAACCGGGAGAACATCGAACAAGCGCTGGAACTCTTCGCCGAAGCGGGTTGGGAGATTCGAAACGGGGTGATGACAAACCTTGCCACGGGCGAGCCTTTTACCCTCAATTTCATCTTCATCTCTCCCATGAACCTGCGTGGACAAATGCCGTTTGTCACGGCGCTCAACGGTATCGGCATTCAGACCACGGCGCGCGCGCCGGAACGCTCGAACTGGGAATACCGGATGCGCAACGGCAAGTTTGACGGCGGCACCGCGTTCCTGATCCCAAATTACCTTCCCGGCCTCACCTTCAGGGGCTGGTTCAGCAGCGAAGCGGCCGATTCGAAGGTGTCGCAAAACTGGTCGCGCGTTCGCAATCCCATTGTCGATCACCTGATTGACAAGTTATTGGCGGCTCGTACGCCTGTTGATTTTTATGCCGCCACCCGCGCGCTGGATCGCGTGCTGCTCTGGCACTTCTATTGGATCCCCAACACGGCGCAGCCGGGATTTCGAATGGTTTACTGGGACAGGTTCGGCCAGCCCGAGAACCAACCCCCGCTGCAACGCGACGTCTGGTGGGACACCTGGTGGTGGGATGAGGCAAGAGCGGCCCGGGTAAAAGCCGGGATGAAGGAACTTCTCGGTAATCAGTGATGGGACGTTACATCCTCAAACGATTGCTGCTGCTGGTTCCGACCCTGTTCGGGATCATCCTCATCAACTTTGTCATCGTGCAGTTTGCCCCCGGCGGCCCCATCGAGCAGATCATCTCCCAGATGACGTTGGGCAGCATGTCAACCACCGCGGGCATCAGCGGCAGCGGTGATTTTGGTGTCGATATTGGAGCCAGCGAAGGGAGTTATGGTCTCGACCCGCTGTTGATCGCGGATCTGGAACGGCAGTTCGGGTTTGACAAACCACCCCACGAACGTTTCTTCACGATGGTTGGTAATTATCTGGTTTTCGATTTCGGTACGTCCTATTTTCAGGATCGACCCGTTCTCGAACTCATCATCGAACGGCTGCCGGTATCGATCTCGCTGGGGCTGTGGTCACTTCTGTTGATTTACGGAATCTCGATTCCGCTGGGTGTATTAAAAGCCGTACGTGACGGAACCCGATTTGATGTCTGGACGAGCACGGTGGTTTTTACCGGATTTGCCATCCCGGGTTTCCTCTTTGCAATTTTTCTGATCGTGATGTTCGCCGGAGGCGGTTACCTGGAGATCTTTCCCATGCGCGGTCTGGTATCGGATAACTGGATGGATCTCTCATGGCCGGATCGTATTACCGACTATCTCTGGCACATGGCTTTACCCATCACCGCGTTGACCGTCGGCGGCTTTGCCACCCTGACGATGTTGACCAAAAACTCGTTCCTCGAAGAACTTGGCAAACAGTTTGTGCTGACGGCCCGATCGAAAGGTCTCAACGAACGCCGGGTTCTCTACCGGCATGTTTTTCGTAACGCCATGCTGATTATCATCGCGGGTTTTCCCGCCGCCTTCGTCGGTATTCTATTTACCGGCTCGCTGCTGATCGAGGTGATCTTTTCCCTCGATGGCATAGGCCTGCTGAGTTATGAGGCGGTGATAAAACGCGACTATCCCATTTTGTTCGGCTCGATCTACATCTTCACGTTGATAGGCTTGTTCATGCATCTGATGGGTGACCTGACCTACGTCATGGTCGACCCGCGCATTGATTTCGAAACACGATGAGTCCTCTTGCGCATCGCCGCTGGCGACAATTCAAGCGTAACAGACGCGCCTGTTATTCGATGTGGGTGTTTCTCGGGTTGTTCGGGCTTTCGTTGTTTGCCGAACTGATCGCAAACGATAGACCGATCGTCATGTATCACGCCGGTGAGTTGTGGTTCCCCGTGATGATCGGCTACACCGATCGGGAACTCGGGGGCACGCTGCCGTCGGAGGCCGTCTACTGGGACCCCCATGTAGTTGATCTGGTGGAGTCGTCCGGCGGCTGGATGTTGTGGCCGCCAATACGGTTCGGCTACAAGGTTCCGGACATGTACATAACAACGGCCGCTCCCGCGCGGCCTTCGGCGCGACACTGGCTGGGCACCGACGACACCGGCAGGGACACCGTTGCATTGTTGATATACGGCTTTCGGCTTTCGGTGTTGTTTGGCATGGCGCTCACGTTGATCAGCACCTCGATCGGGATCGCCGTTGGTGCGTTACAGGGTTATTTTGGCGGGCTGGTCGATCTTCTCGGGCAGCGGTTTGTCGAGATCTGGGCAGGACTGCCCATTCTCCTGTTGTTGATCATTCTCGCCAGCATCGTAGAACCCAATGTTTTCTGGCTCCTTGCCACCCTCAGTGCATTCAGTTGGATGACGGTGGTCGGGGTGGTCCGTGCCGAGTTCCTGCGGACCCGCAACTTCGAATACGTGCGCGCGGCGACCGCCCTGGGCGACAGCGACCTGTCCATCATGGTCCGCCACGTGTTACCGAACGCAATGACCGCCGCATTGACCTTTCTGCCTTTCATTTTGAGCGGGGCCGTCACCACCTTGACGGCCCTGGATTTCCTCGGTTTCGGGCTGCCGGCGGGGTCACCTTCTTTGGGCGCGCTGCTGGCCCAGGGTAAAACCAACCTGCACGCCCCCTGGCTGGGACTGACGGGTTTTGTCACGGTGGGTGTCATGTTGACCCTGTTGATTTTTGTCGGCGAAGGGGTGCGCGATGCGTTCGACCCCCGACGGACCATGGTCGCCTCGGGAGTGGCTCGTTGAGTAGTCGAAGGGCGTTGCCAGGAGGATGACCAAACTCGTTGAAGTGCGGGATCTATCGGTCGCCTTTGGCGACACCACCGTAGTGCAGGGGATCAACTTCGACATCGACGCCGGTGAAACGGTGGCTCTGGTGGGCGAATCGGGATCGGGTAAAACCGTCACCGCGTTATCGATTCCCCAGCTTCTGCCCTACCCCCATGCGTCTCATCCAACCGGTTCGATACGCCTTGATGGCGAAGAGATGGTTGGCGCGGGTGGCACCAAGCTGCTGGCCATGCGCGGATCCGTCGTGAGCATGATCTTCCAGGAACCGATGACGTCGTTGAACCCTCTGCACAAGATCGGCAAGCAAGTCGGCGAAATGCTCGTGCTGGACGGCAACCTCACCAGAAGCCGGGCCACCGCACGGGTGCATGAACTCTTCGATCTGGTTGGACTCGATGAATCGGTGCGTATCGGCGCCTATCCTCACGAGTTGTCCGGCGGCCAGCGGCAACGGGTCATGATCGCCATGGCCCTGGCTCAGGAGCCGAAACTGTTGATTGCCGACGAACCGACAACGGCGCTGGACGTAACGATCCAGAAGCAGATCTTGAAACTTCTACGCGATCTTCAGAACCACCTCAACATGGCGTTGCTGCTCATCTCCCATAATCTGACCGTGGTACGTTCCCTGGCACAACGTATCTGTGTCATGACTCACGGTGAGATCGTGGAACAGAACACCTCACGGAAGATATTCAAGGCGCCTGGCCACGCCTACACCAGACACCTGCTCGGCGCCGAGTTCATGGACCTGCCTCCGGCGGCGAATCCCGATGCACCACTGATTGCCCAGGTGGAAAACCTGACCGTGCGGTATGCGCTGGGGCGCCACTGGTTCGGCAAACAACGGTTCCTGGACGCCGTGAGCGGTGTCAGTCTCCGGATCAGGGAGGGTCACACCGTCGGGATCGTCGGCGAGTCCGGGTCCGGTAAAACGACCCTCGGCATGGCGCTGTTGCGCATGATCCCGAGTGAAGGCCGAATAGTCGTCATCGGACGTGAATTGCACACCTTGAGCAAAAAGCAGATGAAACCCCTGCGCCGGGATCTGCAGATCGTATTTCAGGACCCCTACGGCAGCCTGTCGCCGCGTATGACGGTTGGCAAAATCGTCGGCGAGGGGCTGCGTATTCACTCGGGTGACCTACCCATTGCGCAACGCGACCAACGGGTTGCGGACGCGCTGATCGAAGTCGGTCTGGAAGAAGACATGATGAACCGGTATCCCCACGAGTTCTCCGGTGGAGAACGCCAGCGCATCTCGATCGCCCGAGCCCTGGTCGTCAAACCGAAACTGATCGTCATGGACGAGCCGACTTCGGCACTGGACGTTTCCGTTCAGGCGCAGATCGTCGAACTGCTGCGAGAGGTGCAACGACGATACAACCTCGTTTACCTCTTCATCAGTCACGACCTGAAGGTCGTGCGCGCGCTGGCACACGATCTGGTCGTGATGCATGAAGGCAGCGTAGTCGAACAAGGTGACGCCGGAGAAATTTTCGATTCACCGAAACACGCGTACACGCGCACGTTGATGGATGCGGCGTTCATGGATGAGTTATGAACCGGGAGGTCACGGCTACCTTTGAAGATCGATGAAAGTTGCGGGTTGATTTTCGATTTAGGCGGAAACGATATTCAACTCTCCCAGCCTCCGTTGCACTTCCATGAACCATGATTGGGTGATCTGTTCGAGCTGACGTTGCGCCAGCTGCCAGCTGAAAGCCCAGATCCAGATTTCCGGCTGCCCGTTGAAAGTTTCCAGTGCAAACCGGAATAACCCACCCTGGAGAATGTCCGAAACAAAGGCAAAGTCCGTTCCCGCCACCTGATAAAAAACCCGCGATGCTGTCAGGTCTCCGGATGGCAGCCTCAGCTCGAAACGATTGCCTTCTTCGAGAGATGCCGGATCCGCCATGAAAGCGCCGGAGGAGCCAATAGCGGTGGACCAGGCCTCTTTGAGGTCGCCGGTTATCGGGAAGAGTTTGACGACGTGCTGGCGGTTTTTGCCGAGAAAATTCTCCAGATAATATTTTAGCGAACGCAGCTCGTAACTCCAGCCGCGGCCGTGGGATTCGAACTCTTCATCCCAACTGGCGTCGGAGAGAAAACCGGAATGCACCAGCCGCAGCAGGGTGCCGCCGTCCGCTCGTTCGAGACGAATGTCCACGGGAACCTCGCGACCTTTTCCCGGGCCCGCACGCCACCCCATGTTGAGGTGTTCCTCGGGGGTCCAGGCGCGGATCGGGCACTTCTGCATCAGCCCATCGAAGTTCCAGGACAGTGAGATGTGTCCGTCGGCACCGGGTTGTGTTTCTGCGAAGGGGGCAAACCAGCGGGTGATCTCGGTGGCTCGAGTCAGGGCGTTCCAGACCTCGGCCGGTGTTGCGTCGATCCGGAACTCCCTTACGATGTTTCTCGTTTTTTCGCTCATGATGAAGATTTCCTGTTGTCGGGGGAGGGGTAGGCGCCGAGCAGGAGACGATGGCGGCGTGAGCCATTTGCCCCGGGCTCATCGTACTTGACCACCAACCTCTCGACCGCTTGGATGAGTTCCTCGGAGAATCCGCGTCGTGCCGACGGGCTGGCAAAGTTGATTTCCGCCTCCAGAGCAAGGGTTGCGAGGCGTTTGCCCCCCTCGTCGGCTCGACGCCGCAGGTTCACCAGGTCCCAGAGTGACTGGGCGATCAGATTGATCAGGGTTGCCCAGGAGAAACGGTCCTGCGCCTCGGCCGACGCCACAAACCCGTCCGGTGCGAAAACATAGGCCAGGGGCCTGACCCGGTAGAGACGCTCGATGAGGCCGCGTTGCCGACGCTCTTCGACAATCTTTATGTAACCCGCCTTCTCCAGTTCCCGCATGTGATAACCAATCCTTTGACGCGACATATCGAAGCGCCTGGCGAGGCGGGTGGCGGAATCGGGTTCCTGCAACGCCGTAAGCAACTCGCGGCGCAAAGGTGATGCCAACGCGCCCAGTTCGGCCTGATTCAGCATTTTGAACTCGTTCATGATTGATAAGGCTAATTGTAAAAATAAATTTTGTCAAATGGAGAAATCGTTTCGAGATCGAACCTTATCGGCGCATCCGCGGATGATTCCGGTGGCCATAATTGGTCTAATGTTGCCCATGAATACCCTGGCTTCTTCGACCCTGAACGCGCTCGCGTTCGACAATCGTTACACCGCGAGGCTTCCCGCCGATCCGGTATTCGGCAATCAGCGCAGGCAGGTCCGCGATGCGGTCTTCTCCAGGGTGCAACCGACGAAAGTGCGGCAGCCCTCGTTGGTCGGTTATTCCCGAGAGGTTGCCGAACTCATCGGATTGTCTCCGGGGGTCTGCGAGACCCAGGCTTTTACCGATGTTTTTACCGGTAACGAAGTGCTGGCCGGCATGGATCCACATGCGACCTGTTATGGGGGTCATCAATTCGGCAACTGGGCGGGACAACTCGGCGACGGCCGCGCCATCAACCTCGGCGAGGT
>JAPUJX010000141.1 GCA_027295975.1 Gammaproteobacteria bacterium | reverse complement strand
TTTGGTGAGTGGGATCGTGTCGCGTTCGATATCACGCCGTCAATCGACCCGACCGCGACGGAGATCCAGGTGGCGCTCGGAGTTATCGACATAGGCGCCGATTTTTGCCAGTCGCACGCCCCGCTGATCGACAACGTCGTTTTTTATGCCACCGGTGTCGTCCCGACGGGCGTGCGCGATCCGGAGCTGCCGAGTGCCGTCGTCCTCCATCAAAACCACCCGAACCCGTTCAATCCGACAACCCGGATTCGGTTCGAGATACCCGAGCCCGGGGCTGCCGTATCACTCCGCATCTACGATGTGCGCGGGCGATTGGTGCAAGTTCTGCGGCAAAGATTTTTCGGGCCGGGGTTACACACCGTCAAGTGGGACGGTACGAACCGGCGGGGAGGGCATGTGGGGAGCGGTGTCTATTTCTACCGCCTCGAGACGCCGGGATTCACGGATACCCGCAAGATGGTTTTGCTGGAGTAGCCATCGTGGCGCCACCGGTACGTATGCCCGGCTCGCGTCAGCGATATCGCAATGTGGTGTCACAACCGCGTCGGCTGTTTACTGGCCGGAGGGCATCGCCTGCTTGGCGAGATAGACGGAAACGTAACTGAACCCCACCAATTTCTTGCGTTCCTCGTCCCACATACGATAGCCGAGGCACTTCATGCTCGACCACAGCGTGACGTGTTTCACCTCTTGGAACATGGGATGAGATTCGTGACACTTCTGCAGGTAGTAGTTTGGAATTCGCGGGCTCAGATGGTGAACGTGGTGGAAACCGATGTTGCCGCTGAACCATTGAAAGATTCCCGGCAGCTTGTAGAAAGACGACCCCTTGAGTGCGTGCTGAACGTAATTCCAGTTCTCGTGGCGCTCCCAATATGTGTTCTCAAACTGGTGCTGTACATAGAACAGCCAAACGCCGAACGCGCCCGCGACAATCATGATGGGCACCTGAATCATGACGTATGCCTTGATACCAATGGTCAGGCTCGCCACGATTACGATAGCGACCAGGGCCAGGTTGGTTCGGATCGTACTCCAACGGTCGCGCGCCGTGTCGCCCCGGCGCCAGTAGCGGTAGTTGACTAAGAAGACGAATATCGGCGCCACCCCGAAAAGGAAGAACGGGTTCCGATACAACCGGTACCAGATCCGCTTCCCGCGCGACAACGCCAGGTACTCCTGCACGGTCAGGGTCCAGATGTCACCATGACCTCGGCGATCCAGATCACCGGCGGCGGCATGATGCTTTGCGTGTTCATGACTCCAGTAATACGAGGGCAAGAAGGTCAACACCCCGGAGACAAATCCCAGGATCCGGTTGGCCTTTTTTGATTTGAAAAACGAGCCGTGGCCGCAATCGTGACAAATAATGAAGTTTCTGGTCAGAAACCCCGCCGCGGGGAAAGCGAGCGCCAGTGTTATCCAATAGGAAACCTCGAGTGTGAGGTACATCACGCACAGGATCGCAAAGTACGGAATCATCGTACTTGCGATTTGCCCGAGACTACGCCCGAGGTTTGGCTTCTCATACTTCGCGACGATCCTGCGCCAGGCCGGCCTGCCATCTTTTGTTTCTGTGGAAAGAGTCACTTTGCGGTCATTTCCTTTCCTCGAGGTCTGTGAGCGGGCGACAAGGTTCAAATCGCCTCTAATATGCCTTTTAACGGCTACCGACGCACGAGGTTTCTCTACGAATCCTCTGAAAGGCTTACGGCTTCTTATCCCGCCTCTGGTCTATTTCCAGCAATTGCCGTGCCGCCGCTTCCCTCTCCAGGATCGCCAGCCCAGCTCGAAGGAATATGCGATACAGGCACCGTATTGTCCACAAGAGAATCCAGTCAGGCCACAGCCCCTGTACCTCGCCCTCAATCCCCCTGAAAAGCCTTCTGAACGCCCTGAGACCGCCGGAGACGCCCGGAGACCCCATTCAGAGGCACGGGATCCTTCCGGTTCGTCGTTGCGTTTGTCACTTATTTTGGGAAGAGAAATTGCAGTTGCAGCCGCAATTGCCAGTCGGCACCGGAGTCTGGCTTTTCCACATTATAATATGCACTTGCCTGTCCGTTTATTGGCTGCTTCCCGATCTTGAAGATTTTCCCGGCACCACCCCCGAAAGGGACGGTCCACTTGTTACCACTGCCTGCCTCCCAATTCGCCGTGATAATTGGCGCGGATGTCAGATACCAGCCGTCAGCCAGATTGTAGTTTACGAAATACTGCCACGTAAACAGATTCACATCCTGATTGCCGGAGCCCGCAAAAGACCATACATTACTGACCAAAGATCCAACAACCCAGGGCCCGGGCATGGACAACAGGATCACCGAAGCCCCGGCGCCCCATTTGTCTGCGCCCAGCGCGTCATCCGTAGCGGTTGGTATCAGGAAGACCGGTCCGACACCCCACGTCATGTCGCCGGAATCCCTGGGCGAGAAAAAGCCCGTAAACGTGGCATCGCCCAACCCATTGATTCGGCCCTGACCCCCGGTCAGGATATTCGGCTGAGACACGACGGGCAGGATTGTACGTGTAATCAGATTCCACTTGTCATTCATCGAGAAAGGCCAGACCGGTTGGATGTTCAGGATGTTCTGCGTTTCGTCGAGCGGCCCGATCCCGAAATTTGTGTTGTTCTGAAACGGTAAGCTGATCAGGTTCGCGATCGGGTTCTGCGCCTTCTTCGCGAGATCTGAATTGCTCTGTTCCTGGGCGTAGCCGGGAGCAGCCGCAAATATCAAGAAAACAAGTAGTGCAGTGCGGATTCTTTCTGTTTTCATTGTGTTCTCCTTTTCGGTATCAGAAGTTGAACCGTACACTCGCCAATGGTCCGCCAATATGCGCCTCCTGTTGACGAGGTAAGGTATTCGGGGGGCAAATGAATGATCATGCTAGACACTTGGGGGGAGAGTTGTCAACTACCGGGGAAGGAACATCCAGCGCTTTCATCCCCATCTCCGGCCCATGGCCGCGATCCTATATGGTATCCTGAATATGGATAAAATAACGGCACTTTTCCGTGCCCTCAGAGACCGGGAAACGTCGGATGGCCCGTGGGACGACACAATTGACCTCCACAAACACAAGTTAGACATAGCGTGCATGGAAGCAGCAGGTGCCTGTTCACATGAGCAAGAAAAGAACTAAGCCAGAGCATGAAACGCATGACGCGGACCGCGATCGTTATCGCATGGTTGCCGAATGGGCGTCGGACGGTATTCTGGGTATTGACACGCAGAGCACGATCCTGTTTGCCAATCCGGCGGTCCAAAGGATTTTTGGCTACACGAGTGACGAGTTGATCGGTCAGAAGCTTACCATGTTAATGCCGCAGGAATTCAGAAGCCGTCATAAGCGCTCTCTGGGTGCGTACGTCATAAACGGCAAGAAAAACCTGAACTGGGAACGCGTTGAACTGCCGGGGCTTCACAAGAGCGGCAAAATGATTGTACTGGAAATCTCGTTCGGTGAGTTTGTCGACGACGGCGCGCGGAACTTCGTCGGAGTGATTCGTGACATAACGGAACGCAAGCAGGCAGAAGATGTACTCAAAAAAAGCGAGATTCACTTGAAGAAGTCGAGAGATCAACTTCGGGCACTGGCCGCATACATGCACACCATCGCTGAGAACGAAAGGGTGTCGCTCGCGCGAGACATACACGATGAGATTGGAGCAGCCCTGGCTTCCCTGAAAATGGGCGTGTCGTTGCTGGGGCGGCGCATTTCGGGATCCACATTGGCGCAAGGTAAGCAGGCGGATTTTGGGAGCGTTCGTTCAATGAACGCGCGTATCGATGCTACCATGAACGCGGTAAGGAACGTAATTCACAGACTGCGTCCTCCTGTGATCGACGATTTTGGGCTCGTGGCATCGTTGGAATGGCAACTGGAGGAGCTTCGGGAACGCACCGGCCTCGAATGCCAGCTAAGCTTGGATGGAGTGGTCCTTGAAATTGACGACGCGTGCAAGATTGCAGTATTTCGAATATTCCAGGAGGCATTGACGAACATTACGAGACATGCGAACGCAAGAAAAGTATTTGTGACGATAGACGAAGAGGAAGATATCGTGACCCTTTCGATTCGTGATGATGGTGTCGGCATTGCGCCGAAACGGTTGGAAGCCACGGGGACGTTCGGCCTGGTAGGGATGAAGGAACGGGCACTAATGTTCGACGGTCAAGTTGAAATCGATAGCAGTCCCGGAGCGGGTACAACGGTGAGAATTCGGATCCCTGTACCGTAAGACCTTTGCTCACCTACGCTGCATGGTTGGTTGAACAAAACAGAAACGGTCAGACTTGAGGCTCAATGCCCGGCGGTGGGGTGACCGCATACTTGCGAGAGCCTTCCGACGGAGCGAGGACATGCAGATCGTCACCGGTCGGGGGTACCATCGCCTCAAAACGGGCCTCTGCGTGCGACAGATTGAATTGCCGGTAGACCTTCAGATTCAGCCGAAAATTGTTTCTGCCGGCAAGGTTGCTCACGAGCGTCGCCAGGGGTTTGCGCTTCCCCCAGACGCTGCGCGCGAACCGGTGCACGATGCGCTTCAGCGAATAGAAATTCCGGTTGCAGAATTCCATCTCGCGGAGGCTATCGGCTCGGCTCAGATGCTTGTAACGACCCACCGGGAAGGTTAACGTATAGTACTGCCAGTCTTCGGGAAACGTGTTGGCGACGATGCGACCTTCGGATTCCATTTGCTCCCACAAGTGGGTGCCGGGCAGCGGCGTCAGAAACAGCACGTTGATGTTGTCTACACCGTATTGGATCGCTGTCTCAGAAATTTTCCGCCCGATGCCGGGCTTATCAACGTCCAGTCCTATAATGAAGGAACCCATCACCAGTATTCCGTGCCGCTGGACTCTTTGGACCGAGGCCCGTAAATCACGGCCTTTCTGAATGTTGAACTTCTTGTGAATCTCGGCCAGGCCTTCAGGACTCGTCGCTTCGAAGCCAACAAAAATACCCACACAGCCGGCCTTCGCGGCGAGCCGAAGCAATTCTTCGTCGTCCCCCATGTTGATCGTTGCCTGGGCAATCCATTTCTTGCCGAGATTTGCGCGGATCATGGCTCG
>JAPUJX010000140.1 GCA_027295975.1 Gammaproteobacteria bacterium | reverse complement strand
TCAAAGTGCGGCCTCGAGCGAAGCCGAATGGAGCGAATTGACCCGCTTGGGGCAAGTTCGCGAAATGAGGGCATTCTGGAGGAATTGAGCGTAGACGCACTTTGAGCATCCCCACCCTCAACGCGGTTGCCATCGACAATCCTCAAATTCCTGTCGAAAAATACCCTGCGAATTTTCTCCGTCGTGTATTCGCAACAGGAATTAGCGAGGCTCCTCCTCAGACCGGCGAGCATGTAGGCTCGCAATTTAAGTGTCGGGCAAAAACTTGACTCATCTGTAAACCAAAATCGCGCTCAAGAAGGCTAGAGCGAGAAGTGCTAGTGAGAATCTCTGTTCACTCGGTCCATCCAGCGTTTGTGGCCGCTGGGATCGAGAATCAAAGAGCTGAAGTAGAGCAGCAACTCACGATGGGTCTTCGTGAGGCGTGCCTGGTTCATGGCGGTCTCACCGGATCTGCTGTTGATGAATCGAAAACACTCGGTCACGTTCTGCTCGGCGCCGAGCACCAACGCGATCCTGGAATTCAGCACCTCGTGCAGGTCTTCCAGGTCTTCTTCGGCGATACCTACTTCGGCGGGGTCGAGAACGACGTTGGCCCACAACGTGGCGATATAAATTTGATAGAGGTTTTTATCGATGAATCGCTCAGCCACCATCGAGCGCTCGGCAACGTCTTCGAGGACCGGTGTGAACATCTCTTCGAGTTCTTGCTGGGACATGACCGGCGTCACCGGAACTGACGTGCGGCTTTGAAATTTCCGGGTGAGTTGGTGCGGGTGCCTCTGGAGGGACCCCCGTTGTCCCACCGTTCGGCAATGAACCGTGCCAGCTTGTCGCTCATGGCGGATTCCGTTGTTCGGCCGAAGGTGAGTGTACCCTGATTTGACCTGACGATTGGGGGTACCCGGATTGATTTGCCCGGTCGCTGTCAGTACGGTAATTGATATTCTGATTTTCTTGGGGTACCGCCGTGTTGCAATTCGACCGAGTGAAGCTACCGGAGGACAGCGAAACCCTGCGGCGTCAAGTGCGTGCGTTTATCGAGAAGGAATCCGCCCATCTACCGCGGCCGAACTCCGACTTCAGCACGGGTCACGATCCGGAGTTTTCGGCCAAGCTGGGTGCGCGGGGGTGGATCGGTATGACCTGGCCGGAAAGTACGGTGGCGGCGCCAGGAACTTCTTCGATCGGTATGTGGTGACCGAAGAACTGTTGGCAGCCGGTGCGCCGGTGAGCGCCCATTGGATAGCCGACCGGCAGAGTGGTCCACTGCTGCTGAACTTCGGCTCACCCGCCCAGCGTGAGCGGTATCTGCCCGGCATCACTCGCGGCGAGTGTTTTTTTTCCATCGGCATGAGCGAACCGGGAACGGGATCCGATCTGGCGTCGGTGTCTACCACTGCTAAGCCGATGGGGTCAGGTTGGCTGGTAAACGGTACCAAGCTCTGGTCGACGGACGCCCAACGCAACCACTTCATGATTGCGTTAGTGCGCACGGAACCGCCCACGGAGGACCGGCACGCGGGGTTGTCTCAGCTGATTGTCGATCTCCGTAACGATGGCGTAAAAGTTCGGCCAATCGTGAACATGGCGGGCGGCGAAGATTTCAACGAGGTGGTTTTCGAAGACGTTTTTATCCCATCGGACAGGATCGTGGGAGAGCCGGGTAATGGCTGGACCCAGGTTACCGGCGAACTCAGCTACGAACGCAGCGGCCCCGAACGCTTTTTATCCGCGTTCCGCGTCTTCGTTGAGATGGTGCGCGCCCTCGGTCCATCTCCCCCTGCCCATGCCGCCGCGGCGGTTGGGCGCCTGGCTGCCCATCTGATGACGCTGAGACGGATGTCGATCTCCGTGGCGGGAATGCTGGAGGCGGGGAAAAATCCGGCGGTAGAGGCGTCGCTGGTCAAGGAACTCGGCAATAACTTCGAGAAACTGACACCGGAGATAGCCCGGTGTGTGGTACCCGAAGGAGACGCCCGGTTTCGCCGTACTTTTGTGGATACCTTGTTACTTTCCCCCTCGTTCACCATACGCGGCGGGACGCGGGAGATACTGCGGGGGGTGATCGCCCGGGGACTGGGGTTACGCTGATGGACACCGCAGGGCTTATTACCGACAGCGCGGAACGTATCTTTTCAGACTACTGCGACATGTCGTTGTGGGACCGCGCTGAAAACGGCGAGTTTCCCACAGAACTCTGGCGCAAGCTCGAGGAGAACGGTTTTCATAACCTGGCGATGAACGATAGCGGAACCGACCTCATCGATGCGTTTGCGGTGTTGAAAGTGGCAGGCCGGTATGCCGTGCCGCTACCGCTCGGCGAAATCCTGTTGGGCAACCGTTGGCTCGGTTCTGCCGATGAGTTGCCTTCCCTGGGGTTGTTTCGAGACGGCCATGTGCTCGATGTTCCGTGGGGACGTGAAGTCAAAGTGATCCTGGGGCTTCATGAGGATTCTTCCGCTGTGACGGTCGTGCGCAACCCGGTCACCGTTGATCTCTCGGTCAATCTGGCGGGTGAACCACGAGATGTGGTTTCCGGTGACGATAACGCGGAATTATTGGTTCTCGATGAAGACCCGTATCCCTTAATGGCATTAACGAGGGTGGTTCAAATGGCGGGCGGTATCGAACGGGTGCTGGA
>JAPUJX010000014.1 GCA_027295975.1 Gammaproteobacteria bacterium | reverse complement strand
AGTTTTGCGAAATTCGTATCCGTGATCCACGGGCTTTGGGCAATTGCGCGGTGGAAGAGACCCGCGGACAGGGGAGATGCGCAGAGCGCGTTGACGCTGGTGCCGCCCGCTGACTCGCCGAATATGGTGACGTTGTTCGGGTTGCCGCCGAATTTCCCGATATTCCTCTGGACCCACTTCAATGCTTCGAGTTGGTCGAGAAATCCGTAATTTCCCGATACCCCACGTTCGGATTCTTTTGACAATGCCGGATGGGCAAGATAACCCAGTGGTCCGAGGCGGTAGTTGACCGATACCAGTACCACGTCGCGCTCGGCGAAATGGGTACCGTCGTAACCTTTCTGGTGGCCCCATCCGAGAGAAAGTCCACCACCGTGTATCCACACCATGACGGGTAGATTTGTCGATTCATCGTCGGCCGCCGTCCATACGTTGAGGTAAAGGCAGTCTTCGCTGAGCGCCGGCATTTGTTCGCCCATCAGTTGAGCGAGAGCCGAACCTTGGGGGCAGGCGGCACTGAACTCGGTGGCGGAACGGACACCATCCCATTTTTCAACCGGCCGGGGTGATTTCCATCTGAGGTTTCCGACGGGCGGAGCGGCAAATGGGATACCGCGATAGACGCGAACACTGTCGTTGGCAGTTACCGGTTCGCCCTCGATAAGGCCCGAGTCGAGCTTGATCGGAGCGGCATTGACCGAGAACGTCGCCATCCCGAAGACGGTGCCCACGAGGATGATGGCAGCCGAACGGGTCATTAGTCTGAGTCTGAACATTGTCATATTCCATGGGTCGGAGAAAGACATTCGCCGGGTGAATTGTGATGGAGCGTTGCAGAGTACCTTCAAGGTCATTGCGCTACAATCGCCGAAGCGCGCCTGCGGGAAGGAACCAATGGCAACCAACGTGCTGACCCCTTTTATCGGGAGCTGACATCCAATATGGGGTGACGGCGACAACACCTCCCTGTGAGCAACGAAACGGAGTTGCTGGATAGTCAGTCGATGGCGACATACATTTCGAGGCGCGCTACTTCCTCCTCATCGACGTATTTGCCAATTTCACGTCTGAATTGCTCCATGCTCGAATACGGTCGGTATTCCTCGAACTCGTGCGCCATACGCCGGCCCACTCCGGGAATCAACAGGATGTCTTCGCGAGACGCGGCGTTCAAGTTGATCGGAATAAACAGTTCCCGGTAAAGCAATTCTGTTTCTGCGCCACTCATGGACTTGCTCAGTAACATGTTCAGGTCACCGATTGTTGCAAAGGGCCGCCCGGCGGTGATCGCGGAAGCGATACTTTCGCTCAACACCGAAACCCCCGCAAGTTCCTCCGCGCTTGCGGAGTTGGCGTTCAGGAGAGGGTCGGCGGCAGCCGAGCCCACAAAAGATGTAGCAGCCATTAGAATGCCGATGTACTTACGATAAGACATATTAAATCTCGAGGATTGATGGGCGGGTTTGACGATACTAGAGCAGGGGCTTTCCAGCGGTCAAACAAGATCACCGGAGAATCTGCACTTCCTGCAGGTTTTTGAGAACATGCGCGTTTTAGAATTTCCTTGTGCGGATGCCAATGAACGTTGTGCTGCAGTTTGTACGGTCCAGATATTTTTTCTGGGCAGTGCTCGGTTTTCCGTTTATTGCCACCGTCACCGGCTACCGCCAGGGACGCTTGTTCTATGGTGAGGTTGTTCAAGCCTCGGGTGAAATGTCTGCGCGGTTGCTCATTCTCGCGTTGCTGGCGACGCCGCTGCTGTTGATGTTTCCAGACAAGGCGTTTCCCCGCTGGTTGAAAAAAAACCGGCGTTACCTCGGTGTCGCCAGTTTTGCCTATGCTGCCTTACATACCCTGGTCTATCTCGAAAAAACCGGATGGTGGTTGGATATTCTCGATGATGCAAAGCTGCCGGATTACTGGACGGGCTGGGTTGCGCTTTTCATTTTTCTGATCCTTGCAGCGACCAGTAACGATCGCTCCGTGCGCTGGTTGAAACACAGGTGGAAAAAATTGCATAGGTTCATTTATGCCGCGGCGATCCTCCTGTTCGTGCATTGGGTGCTCGTCGCTTTCAATCGCGGTCCGGCAATTGCACACCTCTCACTGCTTGGTGCGATTGAAGGCTATCGTATCTGGAAGTTGAAGCATATCGCGGCGCCTGGGAGGTCAACCAACATTGTCTGAGCATGGACAGGCATACACATCGAAATTGGTCAGTGCCGCCGTGGAAATCATACAATCGAAGTACTGTATTCTAAGAACCGATGGACTCTATCCGCTTGGATACCTATGACTACATCATTGTTGGGGCTGGCTCCGCCGGTTGTGTTCTCGCTAACCGCCTGAGCGAAGACGAACACATATCCGTGTTGCTGCTCGAAGCCGGAGGCAGCGATCGGCACCCGTTCATCCGCATGCCCGCAGCCTTTTCTCTGCCTATGAACGATGCAAGGTTCAACTGGTTTTATGCGAGCGAACCGGAGCCCGCACTCGCGAATCGCCAATTGGCTTGTCCGCGCGGCAAGGTCCTGGGTGGCTCTTCTTCCATCAACGGCATGGTTTATGTCCGTGGTCACCCGTGTGATTTTGATCGTTGGCGGGAGGGTGGTGCCGAAGGTTGGGGTTATGCGGACGTTCTGCCGTACTTCAGAAAAGCCGAACGGGCGCTTTTCGCGGATGACGCTGATCCCTATCGTGGGAAAGATGGGCCGCTGACGGTCGTGCGCGGCCGCAGAGACAACCCGTTGTACGAGGTATTTCTTCGGGCAACCGATGAAGCCGGATACTCCCACAGTGAAGACCTCAACGGTTACCAACAGGAAGGTTTCGGCGATCTGGAGATGAACGTTGCGAACGGCGTGCGATGCAGCACCGCTCGCGCATATCTCGCACCGATTCTCCAACGCGACAATCTGACCGTCATGTTGCATGCGAACGTTGATCGTGTTTCGTTCGCTGGTAAGCGCGCATTGGGAGTCTGCTGTCGGGTGAGAGGATCCCGGATCGAATTCACGGCTCGCCGGGAAGTTCTGCTTGCGGCAGGTGCCATCGGCTCTCCGCAGTTGCTTCTGTTATCCGGAATCGGACCGGAAGCGGAATTTGCCGCTCACCGGATTTCTCCGGTGCACGTGCTCCCCGGGGTGGGTCAGAACTTGATGGACCACCTGGAGATATACTTCCAGCAGGCATGCAGCAGCAAATCGGTTTCCTTGAACAAGTGGCTGCACCCGAGTGGCAAAGGGATAATTGGGGTTCAGTGGTTGTTGACGCGCACAGGGCTTGGTAACACCAACCATTTTGAGGTCGGTGGATTTATCCGAAGCAAAGCGGGCGTGGCGTGGCCCGACATCCAGTTTCACTTTCTCCCGGCTGCCGTTGCTTATGACGGTACGAATCGGACGCGAATCGGTGGCTATCAGGTGCACGTCGGTCCGATGTTGAGTCCGAGTCGGGGTGAAATACGGTTGCGTTCGGGCGACCCGGCACAGCCCCCCGTGATTCGATTCAACTACATGTCCGACGACCAGGACTGGCAGGTTTTTCGCAGCGCCGTCCGGCATGCGAGAGAGATTTTCTCACAACCTGCTTTCGATAATTACCGTGGTGAGGAACTGTCTCCTGGTAGCGGCATCGATAGCGACTCGGCCATTGACGCGTTCGTGCGCGATGTCGCTCAGAGTGCCTACCACCCTTGCGGCACTTGTCGAATGGGTCGCGGTGCGGATGATGTGGTTGATCACACCTGCCGCGTGCATGGAATCGAAAACTTACGCGTTGTGGATGCGTCGGTATTTCCACACATTACCAACGGGAACCTGAACGCGCCTACGATCATGCTTGCCGAAAAAACCGCGGATGCCATAAAGGGTCGACGACTGGCCCCACAACCGGAGCCATTTTATACAGACCCCGAATCTTTCAAAAGGCAGCGGCCGGTTACCTTGGAGACACGATGACGAAAAGAGAGTGGACGGCTTTGCTGATAATCGGCGTTTTCGTCGTGGGAACGGCTACTAACCTCGAGGTTGCCAGCTCCGTATTCATCCAGGCGAAAGACTACGTCGTCGTCACCTTTGACTGGTTTTTCACCGGGGTGACGAGCTTGTGCCTGTTGCTCACGTTATGGATAGGAATCGACCCACGCTTCAACGTTCGCCTCGGGCATGACGATGACCGTCCGGAGTTCACGAATATCGCCTGGTTTGCGATGTTGTTCAGCGCCGGTCTCGCCTCGGGTGTGCTTTATTGGGCGACCTCGGAGCCGATTACCCACTTTCAAGGTAATCCACATCTGGAAATGATTGGCGCTGAACCGTTTTCCGCACATGCGGCTCAGGTGGCGGTACGGGTAACCATCTTTCACTGGGGGCTGCATGGTTGGGGGTTGTACGTTTTGACGGGACTCGGCATAGCGTATTTTGCCTATCGCCGCGGGCAACCGCTGGCATTGCGCTCGGCACTTTACCCGCTTCTCGGCGAACATGTGAATGGCTGGCCTGGAGCGGTCGTAGACCTCATTGGTGTCATTGGTACGGTATTCGGTGTCGCCACTTCCATTGGCCTGGCGGTAGCGGGCATGAACGCGGCAATGAGCGAACTGTCTGGAATTGCAATCAATACAACCAACCAGTTGATTATTGTCGCCCTGGTCGTCGGGCTCGGTATTTTGTCCGTTATATCCGGCGTATCACGCGGCATTCGGCGATTGAGCGAAATCAACGTGTGGCTGAGTGCGCTGCTGCTGGTGACAATCCTGATCGTGGGGCCAACGGCATTCCTGTTGGGGTTTGTTGTTACCTCTCTCGGAGACTATGCGACAAGCGTGATCCCGATGGGTTTCTGGACAGCCAACAATGCCGCAGGGCAGAACTGGCAGGGGGCGTGGACAGTCTTCTACTGGGGTTGGTGGCTCGCCTGGACACCGTTTGTCGGGTTGTTTATCGCACGAATCTCGCGGGGACGAACCGTACGTGAGTTCGTGTTGGGGGTAATGCTGGTCCCCACACTCAGTGTCATAGTCTGGATGTCCGTGTTTGGAGGTCTGGCCTTACATGGTGAGTTGACCGGGCAAGCGAGTATCGTCGACCAGGTAAACGCCGACTACGCTGTTGGTACCGTGGCTGTCGTGCGTCGGCTGGGCGTCCTGGTGTTTCCGCTCGTGCTGGTGATCACATTTCTGCTGTTTACCTGGTTGGTGACTTCAATTGATTCCGCGACCCTTGTCATCTGCACGTTGCTGAAACACGACGATGCGAACATCCCGGCTCTGAAGAAAGTGACCTGGGGGGTGCTGCTCGGAATTGTTACCGGCCTGCTGATATACGTAGGAGGAGTGACCGCACTGCAAGCCGCTTCCATCGTTACGGGATTGCCCATCGGGTTTCTGGTGGTGGCGATAGGTATTGGTGTGGTCAAGGATGTGCGCAAGAGGAAGGAAGCAGCGTAACGCGGTCTCCCAGGAGTTTTGCGGCAATTTGGTTTTCCCTGATAGATCATATTTTTGTTCCATCACCGTTGATGAAACTCTTGTCGGGCCTTTCAGGCGCAGCAGCTGGCCAACGCATACGTCTGCCGGAACGGCACCAGTATTGAGCCAAGCCGGAACGGCGGTCAAGGCCGCCGCTCGGTTGTCGGTCCGGCAGCTTCCTCGTCTCTGTCGCCTCCGAGGCCAGAATCTCTAACTTTTCGGTTTCAGTGACTTAGAGGCGCCCTAAGCCGACAAGCCCAGAGCCCCGCCACGGCGTTGAGCCAGGCGCACGAAGTACCGCGGCGGGAATCCGGTAAGGAACTTGAACACGATGCCCTGGGGGTTCCCCGCCATCAGGCGGTCGTGCTCTTCGTCGCTTACCGGCACCGCAAGATAATTGGCCTCTTCACCTTCGATCGTAGCTTTGACCTCCGGTCGATCTAGCGCGTTGTGGTACCAGGCTCGTGGCCAGTGATTGGCTGCGACATACAACGTGCCCTGGCTTTCGAGCAGCGAGACGACCCGGCCGTTCCAGTTGCCGTCCTCG
>JAPUJX010000139.1 GCA_027295975.1 Gammaproteobacteria bacterium | reverse complement strand
CTTCAGTACATCCCCTTTTTCTATGATCCAGCCAAGCTAACCGCCGTCCAACCGCCGAACAGCCTCCTTCAATTCACTCACCTCCTGCTCGAGCGCAACAACACGTGCTTCCATCTCAGCCGACGCTGGTGCAGGGTTAGACTTGGTGACCACCCGAGGGGATTCGACAACCTCCGTTAGAACCACCGGCCCAGAAAAAAGATGGGTGTACTCAGAGTCCTGTCGACCAGCCTTCCGTGGAAGGCACACAACAAACGGACCCCCTTCGCGATCAACGAGCCCTTGCAGCGTTTCCGCCACCGCGTGGTTGTGTTCGAAGTTGTGCAGGCGACCACCGCGCGTTCTGAGTTCTCCCGGGGTCTGGGGACCACGCAGGAGTAACAAACAGATAACAGCAAATTCCGCTTCGCTGAATTGAAAATTCGCAAACGGTGTATTACATAACCGCTGTGTGTATTTCTCTACCCGGCTTACAAAATTCTCTTTGCTGTTGACCAGATGCCGGTCTTCGAGTTGTCGGGCGGTACGCTGCACGACGCCGCGGTCGAGCGAAAGCACGGGTTCGCGGCTCGACTTTTGATTGCAGGCATTAGTCAGCGCGTTGAGCGTCAGCGGGTATTGATCCGGCGTAGTTACGGATTTCTCCATGAGGCTGCCGAGCACCCGAGTTTCGTTGAGTGTCAGTTCTATATTCAAGGACAAATTGCCATGGGTTTAGTAGCGCAGTCTAGCACCCAGGCAATCGAGATTTTTGCGGAATTATCGAGGGCTGCGTTGTTACTACGTACCAAGAGCGTGGATGTTCCCTCGGCGCGCCTTGCGGGAATCAAGCGAGGACCCTTGCCGTCGGGGCGAAGAGCCCGTAGCTGGCTGTCGGTTACCCTAACCATGAGACCCCACCGGAGCTGTCGAGGGTAGACACTATTGGGGGATGCTAAAGACATCGGTAACACTTTCGGGATGAAAAGGGCTTAACCACGTGTCCAGGAAATCGGAGTAGCTTCAGCCATTTGCCCGAGGCAGTGCTTAAAGACGCAACCTCCGGTTCTGCACCTCTCGCTTGCCGGTAACGTTTATGAACTCGATGTACGGCCACCAGATGCTGGAACCCAGCACCGACTCGGCATTGTCATCAAGATAGTCGAGATGAGCGAGTTTCGAATCGATTGATGGCTTAGGGTTGCGCGAATCCATCCACCGAGCAGTCAAATAGCCATCTAAGAGGTAAGTTTCATCCACCTCACTGATCGCAAAGATCTTGTTGACCTTGACCTCGACAATAACCCGAGTGGATTTCTCGCCGGGCGGCGGAGAGGGCGCCGAAAGATTCTGTTCTGCGGCGGCCGCGGTGGCGGCGTACACGACAACGGCAAGCAGTGTCGAGCATAAACGCTGCCACACTCCGTACTTACGATGCTTCGTCGGGCGCCTCATCGGCGTCTCTTGAATTGTTACTAGAATCCAATTGTAACTGGAGATAACGCAACCTGCCCCAATTTGCCTATGAGCGTATACCCAGGCACGGTATCATTCCCAAACGGGATCCTGTGGCATAGGCTCGCCGCTTTCGACCTATCGTCAACGGGGGGAACGTTGCGTGGACACGAAAGATAACAACAATAGTGACCACACCGAAAATCGCTTCATCGGCGCCTCTGGGCGCTATCAACTGGACCCGGAGATATTCGGCGAAGAACTGGACGCTATCAATTCGCGAAGGCGAACCTATGGACTGCCAGAAGTACCCGACAAGCCAGAACTACTCAACCAACCAAAAGAAACTGAACGTCACGACGGTTCGATCGGCAAACGTACACCGTCGACCAAACTTGGCCTGGTGGGGCTGGCTTTTTCTGGAGGTGGCATTCGGTCCTCTACGGTCAACATCGGGCTTATCCAGGGCCTCGGCAAATCGGCGGTCATCGAGCGCATAGACTATCTCTCGACAGTGTCGGGCGGCGGCTTTGCCGGCGGTTGCCTGAGCGCGACCTTGACAAACGCGCCGATACACACAAACGCTCGGGTTCGCATCAAGGGTCTCCCGGATGGCGCCAAGATTCACGGCGCAACACCGGAGAAGGGTGGCGATTGGTTGGTCGATCAGTTGTCAATCAAGGTCGACCTCCCGCCAATTTCTACCGACGTCAAATGCCAAATAGAGGCATTCGTTGACGAGGAGTCACACAGCGAACCGCGAACGCGTCTGTCGGTATCTATGGCGGCTGCCGATAACGTATCGTGGCACAAGATCAGCCCGGATGGCACGGCGTGGGGAGTCGAAATAGAGCAGGCGCCGGAAACAACCGTGACCATGACCATTGCCCGGGAATCGTTTCCCTTCGCGTTTCGCAGGCCGCCGCATGCGCCCGAGTCCGTCGCCATGCAGCATCTGCGTGAGTTTGCCGACTACCTGAAACCGCACCGGGCATTCTCGGCGCTTCGAATTCCGGCCCTGTTCATTGTGGGTTTCACCACAAACATTTTCGTGCTGCTGCCGCTGCTACTGGCCATTGCGGCTGTGACCTACGTGATCTGGTCAGATGAGATCGAGCACGCTTTGTGCACGAACTCGTCTGAGCTGATTCTGAAGCAATCCCAATTCAACAGAGACGGAACCAAAGTGATACAGCTGGAACGGTATCTGGTGCCGCCGGAGACCTGTGATCAGAACACCAGGAAGGCAGTGTGGGTGAACCTGATGAACGTGCCCTCCAGGGCGCACGTGGAGGACCTGCCAGGGTGCAAGATACAAAAAGAACTCAGCAATCGCTCCCAAACCATACTGAAATGTGAACCCCACGACCGTCCTCAACGGCGGGTGAAGATTAATCTTGCCGCATTCGATGATCCGTTCGAGGACCATCTGGAGATCACGATCCGCTCCTGGGCGACGCCAAAACCCCGAAAGATATATCACCCAACCTACTGGCCCCAACGCTGCACCAACAACAGACAGTTAGCCCTGAACCAGGCCGATGTCGACGACAACGGCCGCTACCAAGTGCCGCTCGCCCGGTTTCTGGCGCCACCAAGGACCTGCTCGCCAACGCAAGGGAGTAAGGTGCTGCTGGATCTGGTGAACCTGCCACCCAGTTCCCTTGTGAATGGTCACTCTCTAGCCTGCACGATTCTCAACGATGGAAGCAGTCCCTCGCGCACCCAGCTGGAATGCGATCCCGATACTCAAACGACGCTACTGATAGACCCTCGCGATTTCGACGAAGCGCTTCGTAAGCATCCACAGATAACGGTGGAAGCTCGGTGGAATGTACACACATTTGAAACCGACCCCATTTCAGCCCTTACCGATTCAACGTTCAACGTCGTGTTAGCGTTCTTGTGGGTGTTCGTGCTCCTGATGGTGGGCTATCCGCTTTGGAAGATACCGGAGCGTTGGAGAACCAGAGACACCATTACGAGAATGTTCGGTGCAGGTCTGCTTTTGCTGACGGTCGTCACTGCGATCGAGCTGCAACCCCTGGCCACCTATTACTTCGCCTCGGCGGTGGGGGCGCCAAAAACCGGAACGCTGCTCGGGAATCTTGGCGACGCCGCACTGTTGTTGATGGTATCGGCCACGGTAATCGGCGGACTGATCGCACGCAGTTCCGCAGCGAAAAAATTTGGCGGCACAATTCTGATGTACGCAGTGGCCATGTTGGGCTTTCTTACCCTTTGGCTGGCGGCAGCATATTTCACGTTGTGGCTGTTGGACTGCACCCATGTCCCTGGGATAGACCTGCTCAGCGCAGGCTGGGCGCACGATGCCCTCTACAGCTTTTTTAAGTTTCTAAACGTGGTTCAACCCGACAAATGGATCTATTTCACCGATCCGACGCAATGCTCACTACAACAGCCTTCCACCGAGTTGGCGTTTACGTATTTCATCGTAGCGTTGCTGCTCTACGGGCTTACGCGCTACCGCTTCAACATCAACAAAACTTCGTTTCACCACTTCTACCGGGATCGCTTGAGCAGAGCGTTTTCATTTAACCCGTGGGGTAAGTCCGCAACGCACGTGGAGGTGATGCCGCTGGAGGGGCTGGCAACCGACAGAGGTCCATTGCATATTCTCAATGCCACGCTGAACCTGCCGAGCACAAAGATGGGAAGTCTGAAGGGGCGAAGATGCGATTTTTTCACCTTTACTCCGCTTCGTGTCGGCGGCCAGCTAACAGGCTATGTTCGCACCAAGGACTATGCGCAGGCCGAGCGCGGATTCGATCTCATCTCGGCCATGGCCATCTCGGGTGCGGCGGCTGCACCGACAATGGGCATCTACACCA
>JAPUJX010000138.1 GCA_027295975.1 Gammaproteobacteria bacterium | reverse complement strand
ATCAGTCTGGTCGATATCGCCAGTGGGGAATCAACGGTGCTCTCGGGTAATCCCAACGACGTTTTTATCAAGGACAACGGCGGCATGCTCGATATCGTCTTGCACCCTCATTTCGCAAACAACAACTGGGTCTACTATTGTTATACGGTCGGGGACGCACGACTGAACACGACCGTCGTCGAGCGGGCGCGGTTGTCCGGTACCGCATTATCGGACCGCCAAAGAATATTCGCGGCACTGCCCTGGTACCACAACTCGATCGTTTACGGTTGCCGCCTGGCATTCAAGGAACAATATCTTTTTGTCACGATGGGCGATCGCTGGGACCTCAGACATTTGTCGCAAAGTGCGGGCACGCATTTAGGCAAAGTCATGCGCCTGCATCACGACGGACGTCCGCCCGAGGACAATCCGTTTGTCGGCATGCCGGGTGCGCTGCCCGAGGTCTGGAGTCTCGGCAATCGCAATCCGCAGGGACTTACGGTTCACCCAATTACGGGAGACGTTTGGGAACACGAACACGGTCCGCTGGGTGGGGATGAAGTTAATGTCATCAGGCGCGGCCGCAACTATGGCTGGCCGGTGGTTACGTTCGGCAAGGAATACAGCGGCGAGACGATCGGCGATGGACTGACGGAACAGGAAGGGATGGAAGAGCCGATCCATACCTACGTGCCGTCAATTGCGCCGTCCGGCATGCTGTTTTACACAGGCAGTGCGTTTCCGGCGTGGCAGGGCAATCTTTTCATCGGCGCCCTTGCGTTGACGCACCTGAACCGCTTGGTGATACAGGACAACGAGGTCGTGTATGAAGAACGTTTGTTGGAGAAACAGGCCTGGCGCGTCCGGTTTGTCGAACAGGGCCCCGACGATTTCATCTACCTTGGCACCGACGACGGTGAAATACTGCGTCTGGTCCCCGTTGAAGCAGCGCGGTGAGAGGTCATTTGGGTCACTTATCGTTCCTTCTCCCGAGATCAACACTCGCACTGGCAGCGTGTGGTTGGCTGGTCGGCGCGATAGTGCTCGCGGACGAACGAGCAGCCGTGTATCCGCCGCAACGAGATGGGATTTCACCGGCGGTGGCAACGCTCAATGTAGATGCGCAGATGCTCGTGCAGGGTGCCGCCATTTATCGGGACAATTGCAGCACCTGTCACGGTTCTGACGGCGCTGGCGGAGGCGAGTTGTGGCCGGGCCTGGTTGCGAAGCCCAAGGACCTGCGTAACCCGGATCTGATGAATCATCTCTCTGATCTAGACCTTGCTTCGATCGTCCAGTTTGGCGGCTTCGAAATGCCCGCTCATCCTTTCATCCGTGGCGATGACCTGATCGCGCTCGTCGCATTCGTGCGCTCGTTCAGCTACCCGGATTTGCGGGAAATCGAGTTGCACCCGCTATCTCAGGAATCAGTTCTTGACTTTAAGCCGGTGAATTCTGCGATGCTGGAGAATCCGGAGCCGTACGACTGGCTGATGTACCGGCGCACCTATGACGCCTGGGCCTATAGTCCGCTCGGACAAGTCAACAGAGGAAACGTGTCCGAACTGCGGCTCGCGTGGTCGCGGGCGATGGAACCGGGCGAACAGGAGACAACCCCGCTGGTGCACGACGGCATCATGTATATCGCGCACCCGGGCGACGTCATACAGGCGCTGGACGCTACCAACGGCGATCTGATTTGGGAGTACCGCCGGAACAAATTGGTGGCAGGCAAGACGCGAATTCGCAATATCGCGATCTACGAAGATAAGATCTTTCATATCACCAAACAGGAACAGCATCTTATTGCGCTGGATGCGCGAAACGGCAACCTGGTATGGGAAGTTCCTGTCGAAGGGAATTTTTCCTCCGGACCGATCGTCGCTGATGGCAAGGTCATAAGTGGACGCTCCTGTTCACCCGTCGACGGTCCAACCGCATGCTACATCGCCGCCTATGATCCGAACGATGGCTCAGAAATCTGGCGCACTCATACAATTCCGCGTCCGGATGAACCGGGCGGCGACAGCTGGGGTGGGCTCGATTACGAGGACCGACGTCATGTTGGTGCCTGGGGCGTCGGCAGCTACGACCCGGACCTGAACCTGCTGTTTTGGGGCACGTCTGTGCCGGCGCCATCGCTGGAGCGCGTCAGGGGAACGCCTGGTGGCGATGTGCTCTTCTCGAATTCGACCCTCGCGCTCGACGCCGAATCCGGGGCGATCGCCTGGTACTACCAGCACTTGCCACGCGATAACTGGGACCTGGATCATGTGTTCGAGCGGTTCCTTATCGACACTCCTGTGATGCCCGATGCGGGCAGTGTCCGCTGGATCAATCCCCGAATTCTTGCGGGTGAAACGCGCAAAATCGTTACCGGGATCCCCGGTAAGACCGGCATCGTTTATACATTGGATCGGGAAAGTGGAGAATTCCTGTGGGCGCGGCCGACACTGAATCAAAACGTCGTGACGGACATCGATCCCGTTAGCGGTCGGGTATTCGTTAACGAAGCTCTGATCGTCGATGCGTTCGAAGAGATACTCGTCTGTCCCGGTCGCTCGGGCGGCAAAAACTGGCCGGCTGGCGCTTACAGTCCGCTCACCGGCCTGATGTACGAACCTCAACAAAATCTCTGCATGCTGCACACTGGCAACACGGCGTCGGCAACACCTGAGGAGGTATACGCATCTTCGGTCGTCTTCATACAGTATCCTGAGATAGAGGACGAGCCGTATCCCGTGGGCCGCATCGATGCAGTTTCGGCTTCAACCGGCCGCACTGCATGGACGTACCAGCAGCGCGCGGGCATGATAAGTGGCCTTGTAGCAACCGGCGGGGGTCTCGTTTTCGGCGGCGACGTCAACCGTCGTTTCAAGGCGTTCGACGACCGAAGCGGTGAAGTACTCTGGGAGGTGATCGTGAGCGCGCCGGTTTCGGGCCATCCGATCAGTTACGGCGTAGAGGGACAACAATACATCGCA
>JAPUJX010000137.1 GCA_027295975.1 Gammaproteobacteria bacterium | reverse complement strand
GACCAGATACAGCATCATCTGGAAGAGACGGCGTCCCTCGATGCCGCCCTCGACTGGGCCCAACCCGGAGACCTCGTAATCATGCTGGCGTTGGGTGCCAGAGATGAGATTCAGGAAAAACTCAAGTCGCTGTCGTAAGGGTTGAACCGACCGCGGGACTTTCGACGCGGGGTTGACAATTTCTCAAACACATTACTGGTTTTCCAGCAACGTATCGGTGGCCCGCAACATGCAGTTCCAACCGTTTTCGGTTTGCGATACGTAGTCTGCCCACTTGGCGTCCAATTCGTGAACGATGGTGGCTGTGCATCCCTCGTCCTCCGGTTGAATCGTCAAGACGACCCGGGAAGGGTCCGACGCTTCGGACTCGTCGACAATCCAGGTAAAGGCGATTTTGTTGGGACGTTCCAGTTCCAGGTACGTACCCCAATGCCGTGCCTCAATACCGTCTCGTATGTCTGTGAACAAAAAATCGCCGCCGACTATCGGGTTCACTTCGACTTGCCCGATGTCTCCGGAAAGCCCCATGTTCTGCAAAGAAACCCTCAACCATAACCGTACCTTTTCCGGATCGAGCCATGCATCGTAAACGCGTTCCGGAGATGCTTTGAACCGGTGGGAAACTTTGACTTTGATTTTCTCGCTC
Source organism: Gammaproteobacteria bacterium (assembly GCA_027295975.1). GTDB lineage: Bacteria > Pseudomonadota > Gammaproteobacteria > Pseudomonadales > Azotimanducaceae > SMWK01. The sequence goes on along the minus strand of JAPUJX010000137.1, from coordinate 2,585 downwards.
ACGATTGAACCTCCGCTATTTTTTTGTCGGCTTTGTCTTCCCGCCGTAACAAGTCGTCCATGGCCTCGAGACTCGATTGCCAGAAAGCCGTCTGTTTCGTTATCCAGTCCTGCACCCCGCCAAGCGGTTCCGGCTCGAACTGGAGCACATGCTCGCGACCGGTTCTGCGACGTTGAACCAGTCCCGCACGCTCCAGCAGCTTGATATGTTTGGAGATTGCGTTGAGGGACACATCGAACGGTGCCGCCAGCTCCGTGACGCGTGCCTCGCCTTGCGCCAGACGCCGGAGAATCGCACGCCTTTTGGGGTCGGCCAGCGCGACCAATGTGTAATCCAGCTTGTTGGCGGAAGGACCCGGCACCGATGGACTCTATATTCAACCTTATGGTTGAATATTAAATACGACATCGGCGGTTGTCAAGAAGCCGGGCCCAGGCCGACTGACGCCGAGAGCTAGGATGTCCTTTTTCCGGGTGCCCCCGTTTGTTGCAAACCCATTTGTTACACTGTCGGGCATACGTGTAGAGGGGATTGAATATGGAATTCGGGGCACAAGTCGGCGTCTATCGGAATACCTGGGATGAGGTGAGCGACGTGATTGCCGGGATGGAAACCGGTCGATGGGGCAGTGTCTGGTTTGCCGATCATTACCTGCCGCCTCCGGGGCGTCCAGAGGAAGAGCCCTTGACTGCCCATGAAGGTTTTACCGCCCTGGCGGCAGTTGCGGGTATGACGAAGCGTCTGCGCCTTGGGCATCTGGTGCTCGGCAACACCTACCGTAATCCCGCGCTGGTGGCCAAGATGGCAACCACCCTCGATCAAATCTCCAAAGGGCGTTTCACTCTGGGGATCGGGGCCGCCTGGTTCAAACGCGAACACGAAGCGTACGGGTGGAATTTTCCCTCCATGAAAGAGCGCCAGGACCGTCTCGAAGAGGCTTGTGAGTTGATTCGTGCGCTTTTTACCTCCGAAGATCCGGTGGACTTTTCCGGTACCTACTACCAGCTCCAACGCGCGCCGATGTCTCCCGGCAGTTATCAGACGCCCCACATACCAATTCTTGTTGGAGGCACCGGCGAAAAACGAACCTTGCGAACACTTGCACGTTACGGTGATGTGCTGAACGTCGACGGTTGGGCGGGAGGGCCGATGACGGGCGAATACCTCCGGCACAAAATTGCCGTATTGAATCGGCATTGTGAAATCGCCGGGCGCGATCCCTCGGAAATCAAACACACCGTCCTGATCCCGACCCTGGTAACGGACGACAAGGCAGCGGCAGAGGCTTTTGTTTCCGGCCGCAGACTAGGCGATGGCACCGCAGCGGGTCCGAAGAACTACGTCATCGACCGAATCGGAGAAATCATCGATGCAGGTGCCCAGGAGATCATGATTGGCGGCCTGTCCACCGCCAACGTGGAGAACTTTCAACGCTTCGACGAAGAAATCATCCAGGTATTTCGATAGCGATGGTCTGGGGTCAGAGTTTGTTTGCGGCGAGGAATTCTACAACCGCCACGTTGAATTTCTCCGGCTGATCAATGTTGGCCGCATGTCCCGCATCAGCGATCACCACCTTGGTCGCGCCGGGAATCTTGTCTGCCATGTAGTCGCTCGATTTCAGGAATGCTTCATCGTTGGCGCCCAGCAGAACCAGGCTCGGTACACGAATTTCCGGTAGAGACTGGATGACCGAAGACTTGTGCTGGGTGAGCATACCGCGCGCCGCCAGTGCCAATCCTCGAGCGCTCTCATGTTGGGCGGTTGCCATTTCCACGCCGCGATTGGCAAGCGCGGTTAATCCCTGCTCCTCCAGCGTGACCGCCATGGCAATGGCCGTTTTGTTCCAAGCCTGCCGACCTCGATCGCTGTTGTAACCCGGACCGGTGTCGATGATCAGGAGTCCACGCACCCGGTCGGGTTCTGCGACGTTAAAGGCCAGAGACATGTAGCCGCCGAGAGAGAGACCGCCGATCACGGCGCTCTCGAAGCCATTGTGATCAAGCAGTGCTGCCATATCCCGGACCGTGTGGGCTTCGCTGTAACAGGCAGGATCTTCGGGCGAGCCAGAGCGTCCATGACCACGCATGTCCCAGGTGATGAGGGTGTGCTCGGTTGACAGGGCTTCGATCTGGCCTCGCCACATCTGCGACGTCGCCGAATAGCCGTGGGTGAGTAGAATCGCCGGACCGTCACCGTGCAATTCGTAATACAGATCCACATCATCACGTTGTAGTAGCGCCATTGTCCTTCCTCAATAAAGACATGTCTGCCACTGATGAAACTCGAGGCCCGCTAGTCGCAGCAGATGTTCGCGGACAGGAAGGATAACCCACGGATGAGGGTGATGCCGAAAGCACTGTTGAGCGACTGGTGGTCCGGAATTTTCGGCGCATACTGTCAGGTGCCGCTTCATGCAAACTTGGATGGGACATGGTTGTTTCTGCAATCCTAACCGTTGGGCTGGGTTTGACCGTTCCGGCTCTGGCAGCGCAGGACCCGGTGCTCCGGGTTGTACTCGATGGCCATGAGAAGATCGTCACCTCGGTTGCCATCGGGCCGAACGGCGACTTCGTGGTTTCCGG
>JAPUJX010000136.1 GCA_027295975.1 Gammaproteobacteria bacterium | reverse complement strand
GTGGAGGCGCTGGGCAGCGGCGTAATAGTGGCGCCCAGCAGCCACGCTTCGCCATCGCGAAGCAGAATATAACTGTCCGGAAGTTGTGCTTTCCCCGCACGCATGCTTTTCACTTCCCAGCCTTCGAGAACCAAACCAGCTTCGAAGCGTTCCTCCAGGTGATAGTCGAACCGTGCTCGTTTGTTCAATGCGATGGCGTTTGCGAATGGTGCCTTTTTCTTTGAGGATTTTTTTGCCATGAATTCGATTATAGAGGTGTGGTTGTAGCGGTAATAGCGTTGCGCCACAATGCGCCGCCAGATGGGGGGAGCATTGGGGTAAAGATGGCGCAAAACACCGAATCCAGACACGGCATGTGGTCCAACCGTTGGATGTTCGTGTTGGCGGCGGCGGGTTCTGCCGTTGGTTTGGGGAACATCTGGAAATTTCCCTACATCACGGGCGAGAACGGCGGCGGAGCTTTTGTGTTGCTCTATCTGGGCTGCGTCGCACTCGTGGGTATTCCGATCATGATGGCCGAAGTGCTGATCGGCCGGGAGGGTCGTTACAGCCCCATCAACACAGTGCGCGTGCTGATTCAACAGCACAAAAGCAGTCCGGCCTGGGTGATCATCGGCTGGATGGGCATGTTGGCCGGTTTCCTCATTCTTTCCTATTACGCGGTAATTGCCGGCTGGGCCCTTCATTACATCGTGCAGATGGCGAACGGCAGCTTCGACGGGGTAACCGCCGAGTTTGCCAACGACGCGTTCAACGGCTTTCTTGCAGACCCCTGGAAGATGGTCATGTGGCACACGATCTTCATGACCGCGACGATATTTATCGTCGCTCGCGGGGTCACCAAAGGACTGGAAACGGCCATTCGATGGTTTATGCCGGCGTTGCTGATATTGCTCGTCGTGCTACTCGGGTACGGGGTGAACTCGGGTGGTTTCGAACAGGGTTTCGCATTCATGTTCAGCTTCAACTGGGAGAGTGTCACCGCCGAATCGGTGCTCATCGCAATGGGTCAGGCATTTTTTACCTTGAGCCTTGGTATGGGTGCCATCATGGCTTACGGCGCTTACATGCCGAGCAACGCTTCAATCACCAGCACGGTGGTGATCATTGCGCTGCTGGACACGTTTGTCGCCCTAGCTGCCGGGCTCGCCATCTTTCCAATCGTGTTCGCCAACGGGTTGGAGCCGAGTCAGGGACCCGGGCTCATGTTTGTGACGATCCCGCTGGCATTCGGTCAGATGCCGTTGGGAGCTTTGTTTGGCGTGATTTTCTTTGCGCTCGTGAGCTTCGCTGCCATCACCTCGGCCATATCGCTGACCGAGCCGGCACTTGCTTATCTGGTGGAAGAGTACAACGCTAAACGTTCCCGCGTAGCGATCTCTGTTGGTATTTTTTGTTGGGTGCTGGGAATCGGCACCGTATTGTCGTTTAACCACTGGGCCGAAAAGTACATCGTGAGCGATCTGACTTTCTTTACCTTCATCGACTATGTCTCCCAGAACATTATGTTGCCGCTCGGAGGTTTGCTCATTGCACTGTTTGCCGCCTATGCGTTGCCGAAAACCGTTGTTGGGTCCCAGCTTGGATTGCGGGAAGGCCCGCTCGCGGTGCTCTGGAAGGTGGTCATCGGCGTGATTGCACCTCTGGGGGTGCTCACCGTGTTCATCGCAACGATCCTGGGTCTGGGGTAGTCTCGAGATGCTTGATCTGCATCGCTCGGCACTGCTGCCCTATCCGGCCATGTCCGTTTACGACATTGTCAATGATGTCGAACGTTACCCGGAATTTCTGCCCTGGTGTTCGGATGTCGCCGTGTTGGAACAATCTGAGGATGAAATTGTCGCGCAACTTTCCCTCCAAACCCATGGACTGAGCGAGCGGGTCACCACGCGCAACCGGTTGATGCCTCACCGGCGCATCGAGCTGGAATTGGTGGCGGGGCCTTTCAAGAGTTTTACCGGTAGCTGGACTTTCACCCGGTTGGGTGAGGATGTCGGCTGCAAGATCGAACTATTCATATCTTTTCAACTTGCAGGCGCACAGGTACTTTTCGGGCACCTTTTCTCGAATATCGTCAGCAGGGTGGGGGATCAGCTTGTCGATGCATTCTGCGAACGCGCCCGGATACTGCTGGGCTGAAAAAGCCGTTGAGCCTCGATGAAGATCGAGGTTGTTTATGCGCTGCCGACCGTTCAAACGGTTCACCGGGTCGATCTGGCAGCCGGAGCCACGGTTGCCGATGCCCTTCTTGCGGTATCCGAAATCCCGCCGTTTGCCGGGTTACTTCTGAAAGAACATCCGGTGGGTGTATTCGGTGAGCGGGTGGAGGTTGACCGGCCGTTGGTCGACGGCGATCGGGTCGAGATCTATCGAACGCTCCACCTTGACCCGAAGGAAGCGCGTAGAGCGCGAGCCGGCAGCGAAGGATCCGGCCCGAATTAACCGATTCTCAGATAAGGAAATTGTCAGCCCGCTACTCGCTCGAGGCGGTGTTCTGCGCCTCGGTGTCCGAGCCCGTCCCGGTTGGCACCAGGTCCCCGGTGAAATACGCGAGCACATCGTTCTCGAAGTACAGGCTCATGCGTTTCTCTTCCTGGAACACCCCCGGCACGATCACCGTATAGATGTAATCCCAGCGATCGATGTTGAACGTGTTGTGTGCAATCGGTTTCCCCATGACGAACTCGACCTGACTGCGGGTCATGCCCGGCTTGAGCTGATCGACCATCTCCTGGGTAATCAGGTTACCCTGCTGGATGGTGATCTTGTGCACGCGGGGCATCGAGAAACGGGGCAAGCTGCAACTCGCGGCGAAAACCAGCAGGGAACAGATCAATAGTCGAGCTAGCATGGCGCTCCAACAAGCCGTCTGAGTTTCGAGGCGGCGAATCTTACCGGCGGACCCCTGGCGATACAATATGTACGAACCTGGTCCGGACATGTTGGACAATTCGCTTTCGAATTGGTTTCGATCCAACCTCGCGACGCTTCTTGATGAATAATCCCGCTAGTGAACGGCTCCCCCATGGGCTTCCTGCAGCAGGGTACGAGCGTAATCCCGAGACTGCTCGGTCACATCGGCGCCCGCCAGCATGCGAGCCAGTTCGTCTATTCGGGTATCCTCGGCCAGCGGCTCTATGTGGGTGTCCTGAGCGGCGTCTTTGTGTACCCGCAGATGGCGTTCTCCCAGTGCCGCTACCTGGGGCGCATGGGTCACGCAGATCACCTGGGTGTGTTCGGCCAGGGTGCGCAGCAGGCGGCCGACCACGTCTGCGGCGGTGCCGCCCACACCCACGTCCGCTTCGTCCAGCACCAGACTCGGCAGGGCCGTTTTCTCGGCGGCAACAACCTGAATAGCCAGGCTGATCCGCGCCCGCTCACCACCCGAGGCAATCCTGCTCAAGCTCGCGCTGGGGTAGTTGGGGTTTGTGACGATATGAAATTCCACCGCTTCGAGGCCGCGCTCCGATTCCGTGGGAGAAAAATTCAAACTCAACTCACCACCCTCGATGCCGAGAGTTTTTATGCAGTCGCTGACGGCGGTCGAGAAGCTGCCGGCTGCGTCATGGCGCTGTCGGGAAACTATCTTGGCGCGCTTCCTGTAGGCTGCTTCGTTTCGCTCGGCAGATTCCGCCAGTGCGTCGAAGGCTGTCCGATCCGTGGAAATCCTGTCGAGTTCGCCCTGGAGTCTGGCGTAGTGGCTGGCGAGTTCCGCGGGCATTATCTGGTGCTTGCGGGAGAGATCGTGTACCAGGGTCAGGCGCGCATCGATGGTGCTGAGATGTTCGGGATCCACCTCTAACGAGTCGTCGTAGCCACGCATATCGCGTACCGCGTCGTCGATCAGGGACAACGCGGAGGTCAGGAACTCCCGTGCCGCAATGAGTTGAGCCTGGTCGTCATCGATTCCTTCGAGGGCGCGCAAGGTTCGCCGCAGGGGATCCATACCTTCGAGTGTGGTCAGTGAATCCGCTATGGTCCCGCGCAGATCTTCCGCCTGGGACAAGCGTTTGTGTTCCTTCTCCATCCGTTCGAATTCGCCTTCGACCAGAGCCAGCGCAGAGAGTTCTTCAAGCTGGTAGTTGAGCAGTGCGGCGCGGTCTTCCTTGCTGTTGAGAAGCTCACGCAACACCTCGGCGGCGGTCAGATCGTCGCGCCAGGCGCGGTAGCTCGCGCGCAGCGATTGTAGATCCGATTTTTTGACGCCGTAGTCGTCCAGGAGGGCAAGTTGCACGTCTTTGTTTGCCAGCCGCTGGTTTTCGTGTTGCCCATGGATGTCGACCAATCCCTCGGTAAACGTTCGTAACACCTGGCGGGTTACGGGCGTGCCGTTGATGAATGCGCGCGAGCGTCCATCACGGCTGACCACGCGTCGCACCAGGCAACGATTGGGCTGGTCCTCGTCGGTCAGGGCAAGTTCCGTCAGACACCTGAACGCATCCGTCGCTTCTTCCAGCTCGAATTCAGCACTCACGTCGGCGCGCGCGGCACCCGGGCGGATGACTTCGGTATTAGCCCGGTCGCCGATGACCAGACCGAGAGCGCCGAGCAGGATGGACTTCCCGGCGCCCGATTCCCCGGTGATTACCGTCAGTCCCGGAGTCAGATCGATATCCAGGAAAGAGACCAGGGCAAAATCCGTAACGGTGAGCTGTTTAAGCATTGCTTGACGTCCGGCTGCGATTTTTCATACTTTCGTAATTACCATCGATTGTTGTAATACAGGTGTTCGATAAGACCTTCAGGCCTAATATGATGCCGAATGATGTAAGAGCGTGACCGCCTGCCGTGTGCGAAAATACCTGATCGAGTATAAAGGTCGCGAGTCGAACACTGTAGAAAGCGAGAATGCCCGAAGGCACGGGCCCCAGGCAACCAGCTCGAATAAGAGTAATTGTCGTTAGAACGAATCGTTGATCGGAATACTCAAAGAGGTAATGAAGAAGCAGACCCAAGATCCAGTTGATAACCGCGCCAGGCACCTGTTCAAGATCCTGGTGGAGCGGTATATATCCGAAGGTGTGCCGGTCGCCTCGAAGGTGCTTGCCACCCAACCCGGGGTTGATGTCAGTCCGGCGACGGTGCGTAACATCATGGCCGAATTCGAGGCCCAGGGTCTGGTTCGCTCGCCCCACACCTCCGCCGGTAAGGTCCCCACCGACCTGGGGCTGCGTTTTTTCGTCGATTCACTGCTGTCGATTCAGCCGCTGAACGAAGCCCAGGTGCACAGGGTGGAGGTCGAGCTCAATCCGGATTTATCGCCCAAGGAGCTTGTTGAATCGGCATCGAACCTCCTTTCTCACATCACCCATATGACTTGTGTGGTGACCATGCCGAAGCGGGATCAGGAGGCGCTCAGGCAGGTTGAGTTTTTGCCATTGGCGGGAAACCGGGTGCTGGTCATTCTGGTGTTGAACGACCGGGAGGTGCAGAACCGGGTCATTCACACCGATCGGGAATATGACACTTCCGAACTCACTCAAGCGGCCAACTTCATCAACCGGGAATACGGTGGCCTCTCGCTCCTGAGTATTCGCGAAGTACTCCTGCAGAGCATGCAGGATGACAAAGATCGCATGAGCACTCTGATGCAGACGGCTCTTGACGTGGCCTCGCGCGCTTTCGAGGATACCGGAGAGGACGATCATCAACAGCTTGTCGTATCCGGGGAGACGAACCTCCTCGATTTCGCAGGCGATAGCAAAACCGTGCGCACCGTGTTCGAAGCCTTTTCCCGTAAGGGAGGCATCCTGCACCTCCTGGACCGCTGTCTGGACACCAATGGAATACAGCTGTTCATCGGCGAGGAATCCGGCTACGAACTCCTCGACGAATTGAGCCTCGTCACCTCACCTTACGAAGTGAAGGGAGAGTTGGCCGGGGTGCTGGGAGTACTGGGACCCACGCGCATGGCCTATCAGGAGGTCATCCCGGTAGTGGACATCACGGCCCGCCTCCTGGGCGCGGCGATGAATTATTCGTAATACACCCGATCCCGCGCCGCGATCACCTCTGATCGTTACGTTTTGGGTGGATTGAACACAACCTCTTGAATTTGTTTTCCCAGGACCTACATACCTCGATACGGTCGGCGGACAACAGGCCAGCCGTTTGAGGCGAACTCAATGGCGAAACGGAGCTGAAGAAGTATGGCGGATGGAAAATCACCCGAAGAAGGTGTGAATGAGACCATGGAAGATGTTGTTGGCGCGGAAGATGTCGCCAAGGCGGAAGATGCCGCCAAGGTCGAAGATGTCGCCAAGGCGGAAGATGTCGCTGACGCGGAAGATGTCGCAGAGGCCGAAGTTGAGGAAAG
>JAPUJX010000135.1 GCA_027295975.1 Gammaproteobacteria bacterium | reverse complement strand
TTCACGCCTTTCCACACACCCTCGCATCTTGGGATGTCTTCCAGGTGAATCCGGGTCACCAGCTCCGTGTATTCTTTGATCGCCACTTCGTCATTTGCCATCGCTTCGTTTGCCAGAAGGTGAATGTGCAACCGAAAATGCCCCTGGTCGTCTATCAACATCTGATACCAGGTTCCGGCGGCGTTTTGTTCATCACGTACCAGTGAAAACAAGGTAAACGGCAAAATACATCCCGCCCAGAAATGGGCAATGGTGTCTTTATCGATTGATGGGTTTTCCAGCAGTAGGTAGTTTCCGGTTATCTGCTCGGCGTATGTGCCTTTCCCCGGATACGAAACGTTGAGGGTTTTTGGATGAGTTGCCGCATGGTGATAAGACTCGAGGAAGTTTTCCACCATGATCTTCCAATTCCAGGCTGAATCGAACGTCAAGATGCCGATCAGCTTCAGATCGGAGAAATTCCATGGAGACAGCCGATCACCCAGTTGGGTGAGTTGAGAAGCCAGCGGTTCGGCGCCTGGGTCAATATTGATGAAAATCCAGCCTTGCCATTGTTCCACGCACACCCTGGGCAAGCGCATATCGGTTCGGTCAAAGTCTTCTGCCCGATCCATGAAAGGCGCGCCGCGAAATTTGCTATCCAATTCATAACTCCATTTATGGTACGGGCAGGCGATCACGTTTGAGTCGATATGACCTCTGTCCTCGAGGATCGCGCAGCCACGATGTAAACAGACATTGGAAAAGGCATTTACGGTGCCGCTGTTGTCTCGAATCACCACAATCTCGTCACCAAAGAGATCGTAAATCAGGTAATCCCCTGAGTTGGGAATTTGGTCGATACGTGCCACCGGCAACCATTCTTTCCTGAAAATGACATCCTTTTCGTATTCGAATACTTCCGCGTCCGTGTAGAGATGACTCGGTAAGGTCTGGCCTTTGTTGACATGATCGGCGAGGTTCAGGGTATCGAATTTCATCAAATCGGCCCTTGATTCAAGAGTTTGGTTACTTTGCTTCCAATCCCGCCTGCTTCCTCAGACGTTCGATCCAGGCATCGGTTTTCCTCCGCGCGGGCGGCACATCAAGGGCCACGAACGCGATCCCGAGAGGCAACATCCAGAAACCCAGAATTGGAAGAAATCCAAAAACCCCGCCAACCATGAAAATAACTCCGAGAATCGAGCGCACCCCCGGGGGAACGTGATTCTGCCCCCAATGCAGTATGCGGTAGGTATATTCGGCGATCCGCCGTTTGATCTCACCCGTTTCCATCTCAGATCCGTGTTGCCTAAACCATTACCGGACTATCGCTGGGTGCGTCATGGTCCTCGGGGTGAGATCGTCGTTTCAGGTTCGGGTCGATAGATCGAAAACGATATAAACCGTCTTCATGGAGGGTCCGCTCGATCCGGTTGCGGTGCATCAGCAGGTGCAGATGAGCAATTGCTTCTCCGAGCGCCATCATCATTTGCCGAGGGTCGAGCTCGCGTTTGAACAGCACGGGTAGCAGTTCCCTGGCAACCGCGGGCACCTCCAGACAATATTCTTCGATGGCCAGCATTCGATCTTCGTGATGACTGATGAGTTCCCGCAAGCGCTCACGCACACCGTAAAACGGCAGGTTGTGAGCCGGTAGAACCAACGTATTTGCGGGAATCTGATGGAACTTGTCGTGGGACTCCATCCACGCCTTCAGCGGGTTGGCGTCGGGTTCGGTCGGGTGGACGCTGACGTTGCTCGTGATGATCGGTAACACCTGATCTCCGGAGATGAGGATTTTGAGCGATGAAGAAAATAGACAGGCATGTTCAGGCGAATGGCCCGAGCCAACGACGATCCGCCATTCGTTGCCGCCGATATCCAGCACATCGTTGTCTTCCAGGCGGGTGAAACCCGCTGGCATCTGTGGCATGGACATCCCGGCGGCGGAACGTTTCGACCACATGAGTGCAAGCTGCTCCATGTAGTCGGCGGGCATGCCCGCCCGCTGGTAGAACGCCTGACCAAGCCAGCTGGAATGTGATGATCCACTCATGGAAGAAAACGCCCGTGCCTGATAGTACTCGGAGCGAGTCATGTACAGGGGACAGCGGAATTCGTCGGTGATCATCAACGCCTGGCCGATATGGTCTGGGTGCATGTGGGTGCAGATAACCCCGACGACCGGTCTTCCAGCGAGTTCATTGGCGAAAATTTCCCGCCACAACTCTTCGGTTTGCGGCAGCGCGAGGCCCGTATCCACCACCCACCAGCCGTTCGCGTCCTCCAGCAGGTAGAGGTTGATGTGATCCAGAGAGCCGCCCATGGGCATGGTCAACCAGCGCACCCCGGGCGCAACCTCCATAGTGGTTCCGGCCGTGGGATGTTTGTCCCAGGGGTATCTGAGCTCGCTCATGCGGTGAAATTCCCTGTAGGCAAAAAGATCCAGTATACCGACTGTACGCCGTAAGCGAGCAAACAGATGTGCAATGCCCCCAAGCTTGGATTAGATTAGTGGGTCGTATTGAAAGGTAAATAGTGGAGGGGAAAACCAATGTCGATGAACATCAAGCCGGTTCCGACCCTGGACGACGAGGTAAATGAAATCCGCCTGGCGACTGCAGAGATCGTCAATCAGGACATTCTGCCGATGGAGAAGAAGCTCTGGGGGTGGGTCTCCGACAGCGCTAACGCACCTAAAGAGGTACTCGAGGAAGCCAAAGCGCTGCGTCATCAGGTACAGGACAAGGTAAAACGCGAGAAGCTCTGGGCCCCGCACCTGCCCGAGGAATTCGGCGGCATGGGTTTGTCCTTCATACAACACGCCTATATGAACGAGGTGTTGGCGTACAGTCCCGGGGCGGCTTCTTTGTTTGGTGTGGTTGCGCCCAATTCCGGCAACCAGAAGATTCTGGTCAAGTATGGGACCCCGGAACAGCATGAGAAGTGGCTGAAGCCGCTGACGGAAGCGAAAATGCAATCCGCTTTCTCGATGACCGAACCCGACAACGCGGGTTCGGATCCGCGTTCGCTGATGACCCGTGCCGTGCTCGACGGTGACGAGTGGGTAATCAACGGTCACAAGTGGTTCACTTCCAACGGACATGCCGCCGATTTTTACATCGTAATGTGCCGCACGGCCGATCCGGACGCCCCAGGGGACGCCAACGACAAGATGACTCAGATCATCGTGCCGCAGAAAACTCCGGGTGTGAATATCGTGCGTGGTGTACCTGTTTGGGGTAAAGCCTCCAGCCACTGCGAAATCAAGTACGAAAACGTCCGCGTGCCGAAGGAAAACCAGCTAGGGCGCACGGGTACGGGTCACCAGGCGGCGCAGGATCGCCTCGGTGCCGGGCGCGTCTTCCATTGCATGAACTCAATAGGTTCCATGTGGCGCGCTTTTGATCTCATGATCGAGCGGCTGATGAATCGCGAGGTGCATGGTGGCGAGAAGCTGGAAGAAAAGCAGTTCATGCAGGGTTTCATCGCCGACAGCTACATGGACATCCAGAGCGCCCGCCTGATGACCATAAATTGTGCCGAAAAGATGGAAAGCGGTGCCGATCCGCGCACCGATATCTCCTCGATCAAGGTATTTGTACCCCAGGCGTATCACCGGGTTGTTGATCGAGCCATTCAGGTATGGGGTGCCGCGGGCGTGTCCGGTGACCTGCCGCTGGCGGGCATGTATCAGGGCGCTCGGACCCTCAGAATCGCCGACGGTCCGGACGAGGTGCATAAGATCCTCATCGCCAAGATGGTCCTGCGGCGTTATCACGGTGGCGAATCCTGGGATTTCGGCAACTGATAGATCGGTAATAGTTTGGAAATACCTCTCGCCGGATTGCGGGTAGTCGAGCTTGGCGACGGTGCGCTGAGCGGTTTATGCGGCATGATGCTCGCCGACTTCGGCGCCGAGGTTCTCTGGCTGAACTCGACTGCGCAGTCCGGACATTATCAAGTCTGGCAACGGGGCAAACAGTGTCTCGACGTTGACCTTGAAACCGACAAAAATCGTATTTGCGAGTTGATCGTCGATAGCGCGGACGTGTTCCTCGCCGCAAAACCCTTAGCCGAGCTCGAAACACTGGGGTTGGATTACCCGACGTTGAAGGTCTTGCGGCCGAACCTGATCATGGCTCAACTGAGCGGTTTCGGAAATGACAATCCTTATTCGGCACTGCCGGTGACGGAAGGTCTCGCGGCCGCGAAAATTGGCCGAATGATGACCTTCGAGGGAGTTGCAGCGCGTCCCGGACCCGTTTATCCGGCGCTGCAGGTCGGTACTCATGCGGCCGCGCAAGCCGCCTGCGCGGGTGTGCTTGCCGCCATTGGGGATCGTGTTGCCTCAAACCGGGGGCGTTATCTGGAAACGAGCCTGTTGCGTGGCCTGTTACCGTTCGAGATGCACTTCCTGCTGGCGGAACA
>JAPUJX010000134.1 GCA_027295975.1 Gammaproteobacteria bacterium | reverse complement strand
GAAAAACCTCGATGAACTCTCGCTGGAGGAGTTACGTCAGTTTTGTGGCGAGGCGGTAGACGCGTCGGTATTCGACGTGCTGACCCTGGAAGGCTCGGTGCGTGCGCGCAATCACTTCGGCGGCACCAGTCCGGAACAGGTTCGCGCCGCCATCGTGCGCGCCCGGGAACGCCTCAAAAACTCAGGGGCAGAGTAACAACGGCTTCGGGTGTATACTTGCGCGCTGTTTTTTTGGCCTGTTTCCGTGCGCTGGATGCGACTTTTCATCTTTATCGGGCTCTTGTCCAGCCTGGCTGTCAGCTGCGGTCAGAAGGGGCCTCTTTTTCTGCCTGAAGAGCCTTCACCCGCAGCGTCGACGTCAACCGGAGAGTTTACGCCGCAAGCGCCCCTGCCACGTGAGCCTTTATCCCGGCAGGCCACAATCGAGGGAGTAGTACGCTGACACCGTTTGCTCGGAGCGACGGGGTGCTGCACGCTGAAGGAGTTTCCCTGGAGGCCATCGCCGATACCGTGGGCACGCCGGTTTACGTGTACTCTCGGGCTCATTTCGAAAACCGCTACCAAATGCTGCTGGACGCGATGGCGCCCCTGGATGTCGTTATCTGTTACGCGGTGAAAGCCAATTCGAATCTCGGTGTATTACGCGTTTTCGCGGAACTCGGCGCGGGTTTCGACATCGTCTCGGGCGGCGAGTTGCAACGCGTGATCAGTATTGGCGCAGAACCCCAGAGCGTGGTGTTTTCAGGCGTCGGCAAATCCGTCGCGGAGATCGACCTGGCACTGAAGCTCAACATCGGCTGTTTCAACGTCGAAAGCGCCGCCGAGCTGGACCGCATCGCGACGCGAGCGGAACTGTTGGCCAGGGTGGCACCCATCTCGGTGCGCATCAATCCGGACGTGGACGCCGACACCCACCCCTATATCTCCACGGGGCTCAGGGAAAACAAGTTCGGCGTCCCGGTCGGGCAGGCAATCGATCTGTATCGGCGGGCGGCCGCGAACGACGCCCTCGACGTGCACGGTATCGACTGCCACATCGGTTCCCAACTCACCTCCGTGGGTCCGCTCGCCGAAGCCTGCTCGCACCTCATCGAGATAGTTGACGAACTGAAAAACTCGGGCATCCAAATCGAACATATCGACATGGGGGGCGGCCTCGGCGTGAGTTATAGCGGCGAACGGGAAATTGATCTCGATGAATACGGTCGCCGCCTCAACGAACTCATCGGCGAGCGGGACATCAAACTCCTGTTGGAACCCGGGCGCTTCCTGGTAGCAAACGGCGGCGTTCTGTTGACCCGGGTGGAATACCTGAAGCCGGAGTCTTGTGCCGAACACAAGAACTTCGCCGTCGTGGATGCTGCCATGAACGATCTTCTGCGACCGGCCCTGTACCAGGCGTGGCACGACGTCGTACCGGTGACCACACCGGCCGATACGACTGCCGAACAGTGTTGGGACATCGTCGGCCCGGTGTGTGAATCCGGTGATTTTCTCGCCCATGAGCGCACCCTTGCGTTGTCTGAAGGTGATCTGCTCGCAGTGCTTTCGGCGGGTGCTTATGGCATGGTGCAGAGTTCTAACTACAATACTCGGGGGCGACCCGCGGAAGTGTTAGTGGACGGATCGAATTTCCAGATAGTTCGCCGCAGAGAAACCACGATGGACCAACTTCGTCTGGAGTTGAACGAAGGTTAGTTGATGGAAATCGCCTTCAGCAAAATGCACGGCCTCGGCAACGACTTCATGGTGCTCGATCTCGTCACCCGGGATCTTGAACTTACCCCGGAACTGATTCGCAGGTGGGCAGATCGCCGAACCGGGGTTGGGTTCGATCAACTCCTGACCATCCAACCTCCCACCGGCCCGGACGCCGACTTCAGGTACCGAATTTACAACGCAGACGGCAACGAGGTGGAACAATGCGGCAACGGCGCTCGTTGCGCGGCACTGTTCATCGCCGATAACCAGCTCAGCCCACTACCCAGGCTGACCCTCGAGACGTTTAACGGTCCCATCGTCACCCGCAGGCTCAATGCCGCAACCGTCGCGGTTGACATGGGCATACCCGATACCCAACCGAACTCGGTGCCGTTCAAACCGCCCGAAGGAAACCCGCAACCCGAGGCAAACGGCGGCCATCAACAACCGGTGACGGTAAACGACCAGACGGTCTGGATCACCCCGGTGTCCATCGGCAATCCCCACGGGGTGTTGTTCGTCGACGATATCGGGCACGCTCCGGTCCTCGAGTTAGGTCAACTATTGACCGATCATCCGTGTTTTCCAGAGGGTGCAAACATCGGCTTCTGCCAGATAGTAGACAGGAGTTTTGCCCGCTTGCGGGTCTTCGAACGGGGGGTTGGCGAGACGCGCGCCTGCGGTACCGGGGCCTGCGCCGCGGTCGTTGCTGGACACCTGCAGGGTAAGCTCGACGAAGAGGTCAAGATTTCCCTGCCCGGCGGTAAAGTTCGCATCAGTTGGCAGGGTCCCGGCACCCTCATTAGAATGAGCGGACCGGCGGCTCTGGTGTACGAGGGCCAGATTTCCCATGAACTCTAGATCCCGTGAACGGTTGTTTGGGTGCTGCCCGTGAGCACTGATGAACAACCCCTCGGCCTGACCGATCAGGACGTCATGGCCTATCTGCGTGGCGATCCCGAGTTTTTTCGCCGCTACCCGGGGCTTCTGTCGGAGCTGAATCTCCCCCACGAATCCGGAACGGCCGTCTCGCTCATCGAGCGCCAGGTCGCCATCCTGCGCGAACGCAACATGAATATGCGCCGTCGCATGAATGAACTGGTGAAGGTGGCGAAAGACAACGATGAGCTATTCGGCAAAACCCGAACGCTGACCCTGGAACTTCTCCATGTACGAGCCTGGCACGATCTCAACGAAGTACTTGCCACCTACCTGCTTGCGGATTTTCAGGCGGACTTCGTCTGTTGCCACCTTCTCAACCAACCCGTGTCGATGGACCACCTGGTAAACCACGACGGCGAACTTCCCCACGAGAGCCACGTTGTGGGCAACCGTCCCGTATGCACCACCCTTCGTCCCGTTGAGCTCAATGAATTGTTTCCGATTCAGAACCACCAGAAAACCGGCAGCGCGGTACTCGCTCCACTGGCCTTCGACGCAAGCCGCGGGTGCCTGGCGATCGGCAGCCGCGACCCCGACCATTTCACCTCCCAGATGGATACCCTGTTCGTAACCTACATCAGCGAGGTGCTATCCGGGGTCGTTCAGCGTCTGGCGCAATGAAGACGGATCGCCCTCGGGAATTTCTGGACTATCTGACTCACCAGAAGCGGTATTCGGAAAATACCGTCGCCGCTTACCGGCGCGACCTGACGCGCTTCACTGGCTGGCTGGACGTCCCTTTCAGAGACACGCGCAGCCATCACATCAGTAGTTATGTGGCTTTCCTGCACGGTAAGGGGTTGGCGCCAAGATCCATCCAGAGAGCATTGTCCTGCATCCGCAGCTTCTTCAGATATCTCGAAAAAAACGCCGACGCGGATCAGAATCCCGCGGCAGGCAACAAATCACCCAATAAGCGCGCCAGGTTACCCAACCTGCTGGATACCGACCAGGCGGCCCGGTTATTCGTCTTCGACGCAAAAACGGATATCGAGAAACGCGACCGCGCCATCATGGAATTGTTGTACGGCAGCGGTTTACGCCTCACTGAACTCACTAATCTCTGCGTTCGGGACCTCCACCTGGAAAGCGGTTTCGTCACCGTGCTGGGAAAAGGCGGTAAAACCCGACAAGTGCCCATGGGTTCGCACTGCATCGATGCGATCAATACCTGGCTGCAATGCCGCGCCCTGTCCGCCCCCGACCCACCGGTATTCACGAGCCGCGGAGGCAGTCGTATAAGT
Source organism: Gammaproteobacteria bacterium (assembly GCA_027295975.1). GTDB lineage: Bacteria > Pseudomonadota > Gammaproteobacteria > Pseudomonadales > Azotimanducaceae > SMWK01. The sequence goes on along the minus strand of JAPUJX010000134.1, from coordinate 1,465 downwards.
CCCCGCAACGTTCAGGCACGCTTGAAAGTCTGGGCGCTCCGTCAACTCGGCAGCAACCAGTTGCATCCCCACATGTTGCGACACAGTTTTGCCAGCCACATCCTCGAGTCATCCAGTGACCTGCGCGCGGTTCAGGAACTGCTGGGACATGCACACATCGCAACCACGCAAATTTACACCCATCTGGATTTTCAATATCTCGCCAAGGTCTACGACGCAGCGCACCCCAGAGCGCAATCCCAGGACGATTAGATGGGCACGTCACGCATATATCCCTCGAACTCCCGACGAGCGTGAGGATCAAGGTCATCACCTTCGACCTGGACAACACCCTGTGGGATGTCGAGCGGGTCATGATCCAGGCTGAAGCGCATCTGCACGCCTGGCTGAAGGCTGAGGTCCCGGAGGTTGTGGCGAATTTTTCGGGGGACGCGCTTCGCGATCTGCGCACCACCGTGTTGGAAGAAAACCCCAACCTGGTTCACGACCTCTCGAAACTCCGCCGCGAGGTCATCTACCGGGCAATCAGCCACAGCGGCTACGGGCCCCTGGAAGCCGCCACCCACGCGGACGCTGCATTCGCCGAATTCTACGAGGCACGCCACTGGGTCGTCTATTTCGAGGGCGCTCTCGAAACCCTGGCAACGCTGGCGGAAAACTACCCCCTCGTTGCGCTCACGAACGGCAACGCCGACTTCAGGAAACTGCGCCTCGACCGATTCTTCTCCTTCGGCATCTCCGCCGCCGATGTCGGGGTGGGGAAACCGGCTCCAGACATGTTTCTCAACGCCCTGGACCGCGCGCAAGCACTACCCGTCGAGGCTATTCACGTGGGCGACCACCTGATCGACGACATCCAGGGGGCGGCCGAGGTCGGGATGTACACCATCTGGGTCAACCAGAAGGACCATCCGTTAAATACGGGCTCAATAAATCCCAGCTCAACTGTCAGCCGCGTTGGCGATGTTCCCGCGGCAGTGGCAGCTATCGAACAAACACCTTAAAGAGCCTACCACCCAGAAGAGCCACCTCCCAGCCGCCAACGTGCCACAATATTGACAAACTAAGTTGATTGTTCTAAGTATTCACCCGACTAGACGAAGGAGCAAACCGATGTTGAACCGACTGTCTCTCGCGGGTGCCGTCTTGCTGGGATTCCTGGCTGGATCGTTTTTCACAGCCCAGCTTGGGTACAACCCGCCCATGCGGGTAAAGGCGGTGTCCCGGTCCGTGTTGCGGCGCTGGAAGCAGAGGTGGCCGATCTCTTGAGCCGCGTTGATCTCGTTGAGGATATAATTCCGCCAGATCCAATCATCCCGCCGGACCCAATCGATGTGCTCACACTCCGGGTTGATGATCTCACGGAGCGCGTTGACGTCCTGGAAGGAACACCCCCGTGGGTGGGGATACATAGTCACCCGAAACAGGTGCCGCAGGGTCAACGACGTTTCGCCCTTGCCGACCA
>JAPUJX010000133.1 GCA_027295975.1 Gammaproteobacteria bacterium | reverse complement strand
GCCAAAACGCTCGGCGATCGCCTTACCGAACCCGGAACCGGCGCCGGTAACCACCGCCACCTTGTCGTCGAATCTACCGTCCATCACGTCTCCCCGTTTGCCGGTGCCCGCGCCGATTTTCACCCTGCCGGTCCCCCGCCGTCACAATACAACCTCTCCCCGGTCAGATACGAGTTCGAATCCGATACCAGAAACCGCACCACGTTGGAGACATCAATCGGTTGGCAGACCCGACCGAAAGGCATCTTGGCGTCGAGCTGCCGCAAATCGTCAATCCCGGCCGTCGCTTTCATCAATCGCCGACCCATTTCCGTTTCGACGAGACCGGGAGCAACGATGTTGACGCGAATCCCGAAGCGTTTTTCTTCCTTGGCAAGGGTAAAAGCCAACGCTTCCATCGCCGTCTTGCCCATATTGTAGGGGGCGCCAAAAGCCCCGAGACCGCGGCTCGCTACGCTTGAAATCATGATGATGTCACCGCGCACCTGTTCCCGCATTTTCGGAAGGGTAAGCTTCGCGAGATAGTGGGGGCCAAATGCGTGGGTTGCCACCACCCGCAGCAACTCCGCTGGTTCGGTGTCGACCACCGACTGACCTCGACTCGCGATCCCCGCGTTGTTGACAAGTATGCTAACGGGACCGAGTTCTGCTTCGACGAGACTCACCATCTCGGCATCATCATCGAAGCTGTCTATCGATGCCTGATAAGCTTTGACGTTACGGCCGAGTTTCTCGATAACCGAGACCGTTTCCGCCGCGGAAGCCTCGTCCCGGCGATAGTTCACCGCCACGTCCGCACCGTCCTCGGCCAACGCGATGGCGATGGCCCGGCCTACCCCGCGCCCGCCACCCGTCACCAGGGCCACTCTTCCCTCAAGAGACATAGCTACTCTCCTTTGAACTGCGCATCGCGCTTTTCCAGAAAGGCCGAAACACCTTCGGCGAAATCACCGCTCGCGCCCGCTCTGGTCTGCAATCGTGCTTCCAGATCCAATTGCTGCTCGAAGGCGTTATGCCAGGTATTCCAATATGCCTGGCGAATGAGCGAAAGCGAACGCGGACCATCGGCCAACCGACGGGCAATTTTCATCGCCCCTTCCTCCAAAGCCGCGTTGTCCTCAAAAATCCGGTTCACCAACCCCCACTCGTGAGCGGTTTCGGCGGAGAGCCGTTCGGCCAGCATGGACAACTCCACGGCGCGTCCCCAACCCACCAGACGGGGCAACATGAACGTCGAGCCGCCGTCGGGCACCAACCCGATACGCGCAAACGCCTGCAGAAAAAATGCATTCTTCGACGCACATATGATGTCACCCATCATCGCAAAGCTCATCCCCACCCCCGCCGCGGCGCCATTCACAGCGGTCACCATCGGCATGTCGAGATCCCGCAAGCCCAGCAACAATGGGTGGTAACTAGAACGCAGCCCGTTGCCACCACTCCTTCTGGGTGACTGATGATCATCCTGCAGATTTGCTCCAGCGCAGAAACCACGGCCTTCTCCGGTCAGGTAGAGACAGCGGGCGCCATTCGCGGGATCACCCACCGCTTGCAGAGCTTCGGCAAAATCTTCCAGCATCAGTCCACCCACCGCATTCATCACTTCCGGATGATTGAACTTCAGTACGGCAACTTTGCCGTTAAAATCGAGGGACATACGTTCCATAAACCAACCCCAAATATCTGTTGCAAAAATACCGGCGAATCAGAAACCATACCCTAAAGGGCACCCACAAACGAGGTAGCCTCAAAATTTCATACCTGGGAGAGGACTAATGACCGGGCCGAACCAACAAGGCATCCAACGGGAGTGCGAAGCCCTCTCCATCGCCTATGCGAGAGCGGTTGATTTTCGAGACTACGAAGGATTCGTGCTGTTATTCGCCGAAAATGGCGTGCTGGACGTCGGCCAACCCCTCGAGGGACGCGCGGCAATCAAAGCAGCCATGGAAAAACGTCCGGACAAGCTGCGCTCCAGGCACGTGCTCACCAACATCTTCATAGACGTCGTGGACGAGCGTAACGCTCGGGGAATCTCCTATCTGACCCTGTATCGGCACATCGGCGAGGAGAGCCTGAGCGAAAATCCCATCAACTTCGACGGTCCGGCAGCGGTCGGTCATTATGAAGATAAATTCGTGCTGACCGACACCGGCTGGTGTTTCTCGAGCAAGAAGCTGCACTTCGCTTTTCGAAACGATCGGAAGTTCTGACCGGATGGCCATCCGCACCATCATCTTCGATCTCGGGGGCGTGGTGTTTCGCTACGAGGCGCAAACGCGTTTGCAACAATTTGCCGCCTTCACCGGCGAAACCATCGAAACGGTTCGCAGACGACTGATCGATTCGGGATATTCTCAGAGTTGTGACCTCGGCCGGTTCAAAGGAGATCGAGCCTATCGGGAGGGCATTAAACTACTCGGTCACCGTATGACAATGGAGCGGTTTCGCAACATGTGGATCAGTGTCTTCGAGCCGAGTGAGGACGTAGTCGCCCTGGTCAGGCGATTGAAAACGCATACCGCAATTGCGCTTCTGACGAACAACTCCGATCTGGTCCGGGAAGGCCTCCAGGGGGCTTACTCCGAAATACTGGATCTGTTCCGCCCGCATCTGTTTTCCGCCGATCTCGGGGTGTTGAAGCCGGACCCGCGCATCTACCAGATTGCCCTGCATCTCCTGAACTCGGAACCAGCCGAAACGCTGTTCATCGATGACGCCGCCACACACGTTGCCGGGGCCCAATCAATGGGCCTGGCGACCCACCACTTCCGCACTGCTGAAATTCTCGAAAAAGAGCTCGAGACAATGGCGCTGTTATGACCATTCGAGTTCTGTTTGCGACGGTCCTGATCTGCACTTCCAACCCCGCGTGGCCCGCGCCCGAGAAATGGTCCGAACTGCTGAGGGAACTCGCGGTAATGGGAAAGGAAGCCGACGTTCCCGCCATGGGATTGGTGATCATGGATGACTATCGCAGCTCGGTTGTGCAAACGTGGGGGGAGAACGTGACTACCGCCACACCGTTCCGGTGGGGTTCTATTTCCAAGACGTTCACCGCGCTTGCTTTACTGCGCCTCGTGGAACTCGAGCGGGTCGAGTTGCTTGATCCCCTACGGGAACACATTCCGCCCGGGGTTTACGAAAATCCCTTTACGAGCCGTCCCGTCCTGTTGAAACACCTGGTGGAACTCACCGCGGGGTTCAGCGACCTGTCCGGATCGGAGTTCAATCAAAACCAACCTCTGTCCCTCACCGAGGCACTCGCCCTCAACCCGACCTCGCGCGTTACTCACTGGCCGCCGGGGCTGCAACATAACTACAGCAACCTGACTCCGGGTCTGACGTCGGTCGTCATCGAGCAGGTGAGTGGCCAGGGGTTCGAAGAATTCATGGAACAACGGGTTCTGCGCCCTCTGTCGATGCCCGCAGCGAGCTTTCAGCCCCTTGCCGGCTTACCCGGCGGCTTCAAGGCTGACGGCCTCACCGAGATACCTTACTGGCACATGACTTTCCGTGCTTTCGGGGCGCTGAACGCTTCCGTCACGGAGATGAGCCGTTTCCTCACGGTGCTCTTGAACGACGGCGTTCTGAACGGTATCCGGGTCCTCGATCGAAGTACCGTGGCAGCACTCTTTCACCCCCAGACTTCCCTCGGGGTGGCGGCAGGACTGGATGTCGCCTACGCCGCAGGCATGTATGGCTGGGTGAGCGGTGGCCACGTATTTCAAGGACATGGTGGCGACGCGGACGGTTACCGATCCCGTTACGGCCTGTTACCCGACAACGGCCGCGGGTATCTGATTGTGATCAACACGGACAATCCACGTTTACTGAGATCTCTGCAGAGGCGTATCGAATCGCGGTTGATCGCCGACCTCGAGAAACCGGTCCCCCTCCCGGCGGTCGGGGTGGCGGCGGAGAAACTCGGCTCGTACACGGGCACCTACTACCCCGCCGCCGCTCGGTTTGGCGTCAGCCGCTGGCGGGCGGGTGAGCTCACAAGCGCGCAGATTTCACTTCAGGATGGCGAACTTCTATTCTCCCGCGGCAGCCGCCAGGTGCCGCTGATAACCCTGGGAGACGGTCGCTTCCGCCGCCCGGGTGATCCGGTAACCACCGTCGTATTCGTTCGCGACGCAAACGGCTCGCTGTTCATCCAGGGAGAACTTGGCAACTTTGCGAAAATAGACGCCGCGCCCTGCCCGGGTTTCATCAAGCTGTGCGATTCGCGATAATCCGACCCATGGCCGAACTAACCACCTGCGAACTCAAGCTTGCCCGACCCAGAGACGCCGGCTGCCTTGCGCAAATGTCCCGCGACTATATCGAGCACGGCCTGGGATGGCGCTGGCGTGCGCCGCAGATACTCGCAAAAATCGCAGCCGAGGAAACCGTCGTGCTCATCGCCGAGGTGGAGCTTTCCGGTGAACGGTTCATCGGCGCTTTCGCCGCGATGGATTTCGGCCTGGAGAAAGCCATTTTGAGCCTCCTGGCGGTGCACCCGAATTTGCGCCGTTGCGGCATCGGTGGCCGGCTCGTGCGCTGGCTGCACAAATCGGCCCGAGTTGCCGGCTGCTTCGATGTCGAACTCCAGGTACGAGCCCGAAACGCCGCGGCCCGCGGTTTCTACAGATCTCTGGGTTACCGGGAGGTGGATCACCTGCCCGGTTATTACTCGGGAAAAGAAGCGGCATACCAGATGACGATCCAGTTAGCGAAATCGTGAACCCCATTGTTGCAGCATCCTCTTTCGTCGAGGAGATTCGCGAGCGGGCCTCACAGATCGAAACAGCCCGTCGTATGCCCGAGGATCTGGCAGAGCGCATGGCCAAAGCCGGTCTTTTCCGCCTTCTGGTGCCGGAGCAATACGGCGGTCTGCAAGTCCATCCCCGCACTTTTTTTGAAACGGTGGAGGTAACCTCCCGCGCCGATGGCGCGGTCGGTTGGTGTCAGATGATCGGGGCGACCACCGGCATCATGTCCGCGTCGCTGCCAGACACCTTCTCGCAAATCATGTACGCCGAGAATCCCAACGGAATCACCACCGGGGTTACGGCACCCCTGGGTAGAGCGGAGTCGGTCGAGGGTGGCCTGAAGGTCACCGGTCGCTGGCCCTTTGGCTCGGGTTGTCAGATCTCCGACTGGATCTGTGGCGGGTGTTTTTTGATGGAAAACGGTGAACCGCGCAAAAACCGTTTCGGCCCCGAGTTGCTGCTCGTTTTTTTCCCCTCGGAGGAGGTCAGAATTCACGACACCTGGTACACGTCGGGCCTTTGCGGCACAGGCAGCCACGATATCGAGGTCGTCGATGTATTTGTCCCCGAAGGCCGCTGGGCGGTGCTCGGCAAACGCGCTCGCATAGATGCTCCGTTATACCGTTTTCCGACCCTGGGATTGTTGGCGCTCGGGGTATCCGCGGTGGCTCTGGGCATTGCTCAACACGCCATCGAAACCTTCGTAACCCTCGCTACCGCCAAGATGCCCACGGGGAGCAGACGCTCGTTGGCACAACGCGGTGGGGTGCAGAAAGACCTGGCGCGGGCTCAGGCCAAGGTAAAATCCGCACGCGCGTACACCTTCGCAGCCATGGACGAAGCCTGGGATGAGGCCGAGTCCACCGGCAAGCTCGGCACCGATGCGAAAGCCAACCTGCGACTGGCTGCGAGCAACAACGCATGGTCCGCGGCAGAGACGGTGGATCTGTTGTATCACGCCGCCGGAGGCAGCTCGATTTACACAACCAACGAGTTGCAACGCTGCTTTCGCGATGTGCACGTCGCCACCCAGCACATCATGGTTGCTCAGCCCACCTACGAAGTGGTGGGTAAAATCATGCTCGGCATAGATCCAAAGACCCTGCTCTGATGCTCGTCGGCACCCTCGCCTCGCCAACACTCCTGCGCTCTCCCCATGTTGA
>JAPUJX010000132.1 GCA_027295975.1 Gammaproteobacteria bacterium | reverse complement strand
TCGCCGGCAAGCTCGATGATGGTTTTTCGACGTCCTGGAACGGCCGCGAGGCTCACGGCGGGTAGTTGTGTCGTCATGTTCTCTCCCTTCAAAGCAATATGAAGATTGGCGCAATGTGTGCCGATTGGCAATTTGTCGCTGGGACCTGCGCTAGAACCAGCGGTGGCGTGATACCTGCCGTTGGGGTTGCGCCCGGTGGGCACTCAGATAGTCGCTGCGTTTGAATACGTTGATGAGCGCCAGGCCCGAGACGAAGCCGCCGATGTGTGCCCAGAATGCCACCCCGCCCTGGGTGGAACCCAACGCGGGAAGTCCCTGCAGCAATTGCAGAACGAACCAGTACCCCAGCATGAACACGGCGGGAACCGCGATGGTCGTGACGTAGAAGCCGAGAAAAAGCAGGGTATGCACTCGAGCCTTGGGGAACAGCAAGGCATAAGCACCCATCACCCCACCGATGGCACCCGAGGCGCCCACCATGGGAATGGGACTTGCAGCATCCGTCAGGATCTGCGCTCCGGCTGCCGTCAGTCCACATAAAAGGTAAAACGCGACAAAACGAAAAGGCCCCATCACGTCTTCCACGTTATCGCCGAATATCCAGAGAAACCACATGTTGCCGATGATGTGGAACCAACCGCCGTGCATGAACATCGAGCTGAACAGCGTTAAGAAGTTGGGCTGGCCGTCCAGCTGGCAGACCAGGCCTTCGCCGAGCAGAATCCGGGTTCCGGGGTCAAGCCGGCCGAGAAGATCCCCCGGCACCAGTCCGTAGAGGCAAAGGGATTCAGCCAGGCTGTTTGCGCTTCCGAAGCCCTGCACCAGACTCCAGATCAACACGTTCAGCACGATGAGCGTTATCGTCGCGTAGGGCGTATTGACCAGTGGGTTTTCGTCGTACAGCGGGAACATGTGGTCAAACCGGACCGGCGAACTCAGCGAATGGACCCCAGGATGATTCGCGACGTTTCTTCCCAACCGGTGGGGGTGTGGTTGATTCGGACAACTTTACTTTCCCATGGGTGCGCAGACACTAATCATGAGTCGCTTTGACTCGTAGATTGTTTGAGGATGACTCATCTTGTCGTTCAACATTTCTCTGGTACGCTGCGCGGCTCGGGTTCATGGCCCCCCGGTTCGGCCTGGCGGGTTCCACACTCCACAGGTTGGTCCGATGTCCGTGTTGTTGCAAGCCAAGTCTCTATCCCACTCGTTGGGGAACAAGCGGCTGTTTTCCGACCTGGATCTTGCGATTTCCCCGGGCGACCGGCTTGCCCTCGTCGGTCACAACGGTTCGGGTAAGTCGACTCTGTTAGCACTCCTCGAGGGTACGATCGATCCCGACTCGGGAGAGATTGCAAGGAAACGAGGCTTGCTGCTCGCGGCAGTGGAGCAATTTCTGCCGAAGTACCTCATGGCAAAAAGTGTTGTCGAGGCGGTCGCGGAGATGGCGCCCGAACAGGATAACTGGCGGGCCGAAGCCTTGCTTACCCGACTCGGCTTCAGCGAAGCCGAGTTCGCCCTCCTGGTTGGGGCGTTATCCGGCGGGCAGCAGAATCGACTCATGTTTGCCCGTGTTTTGGTTGCAGGGCCGGATCTACTATTGCTGGACGAGCCAACCAACCACCTCGACCTTGCGACCCTGGTGCTTTTCGAGAAACTGCTCGGCGAGTTCCGTGGAGGCTTCCTGCTGGTGTCCCACGACCGGGCGTTTCTGGATGGTGTCAGCACTCAGACACTGTTTCTGCGCGATGAACGGCTGTATCGGTTCAACAGCACGTATTCCGGCGCGGTTGAAGAGTTCTCGGCGATGGATGAAGCAAATGCCCGCACCCGCGCCGCCGAAGAGCGCAGGATCGATGCGCTCAAGGCGAGCGCCATGCGGCTCGCCACCTGGGGCAAGGTCTACGACAACGAAGATTTATCCCGCCGCGCGAAAAACATGGAAAAACGAATCGATCGCCTGGAGGAAAAAAAGACGTTCGTCAGCAGGGGTTCCGGGCTCGACCTCAGACTCCAGTTGGGCGACACCCGCGCAAAACAGATCATCGCAATGAAAAATCTCACGATTGGCGTTGCCGGTCGCGACCTGTTTCGAATAGACGAACTCGTCATCCGCCCGGGAGAAAGAGTTGCCTTGATAGGCCATAACGGAGTCGGGAAAACCACGTTTATCAGGGAACTCGTTACGGCTTTCACCGGCGAAGGCACAACGTACCGTTACAGTCCCCAGACCAGCCTCGGCTATTACGACCAGGAGCTCGATGAGGTCTCCGGCGACGAAGAGATGTTGATGTTCGTGCGTAATCGAGTACCGGCCGACGAGCAGCGGATTCGCCAACACCTCATCAAAGCGGGCTTCCCTTACTCGGAACATGAAAAACGGGTCTTTCGAATGAGCGGCGGCGAGCGGGCGCGCCTGTTGTTCGTGGTCCTCGCCATGTTGCGCCTCAACTTTCTGGTGATGGACGAGCCAACCAACCACATCGACATCGATGGCAAGGAACAGTTAGAGCAACAGTTGTTGTCCAGCGATGCAAAGCTGCTGATAACCTCCCATGATCGGCGCTTCCTGGAAACGGTCGCTAACCGCTATCTGTGGATTCACGATGGCCGTCTGGAGGAGATTCACCAACTCCATCTCTTCTTCGCCTCCGAGCCCGAAGGAGGTTACACGGGCACGCTCGCGGAACCCCGAACACCCCATCAAACAAAAAGCCCCCAGGGTGGTGAATGGATTCTGGAACGCATAATAGAACTCGAAGACCTGCTGCTGGCCGATCGCGCCCGCAAACACAAGTTCCAGAAACAGAAACTCCAGGCCCAGTGGGACACCGAACTCGAGGCGTTGAATTCCCGGCTTGGGCGTTGACGTGCCTTCAATGAACTACGGCAACTCGTGTAGATCTTTCCAGTCCACCCAGCGCTTACGCCCGAAAGATTTGATCATGGACCGCCCTATACGAGGATAGTGAACCACGTCCGCCGATTTCCGCTCCCCACCCATCAGGTACACCAGATCTTTTTCATGGGGATTGTGCAAACTGTGAGGCGGGGAAGGTGCGGGAAAACCCATGAAGTCCCCGGGACCCACTTCGAAGGTTTCGCCGCCGATGTCCGCGATGCCGCGGCCGGAAATTATGAACAGGAACTCCTCGTCGTTGTCATGGTAGTGAAACTGGGTGCTGTCGCGTCCACTCTCGAGGCGTATCAGGTGTACGCCTATTCGCTCGAGACCTACCCGGGTTCCCAGGGTTCGGGTGTGGCGAACGGCGTTGTCGTTGAACTGATGTTGGTGACGAACTTCTTCCAGTTCTTCGATTTTGTGCGAGGGCAGGTAACCTTTCATGAGCAGACTCGCATTACCGTCGAGACGTTCTCCGGGCGTTATGTACGGGACAGGACCCTAGCTGGCGAGGATGGTACGCAACGCGGCAACGAGTTGTCGATTCTGGTCTTCCGTGCCAACGGTAATACGCAGCTTGTCGTCGAGTAACGGCGTATCGAAATAACGTACCAGTATTCCGGCGGTCTTCAAGGCAAGGTATATCTGCTCCGCCGTCATTGGCGACGACAGGGGGACCTCAGCCAGCAGGAAGTTGCTCTGGGAGGATTTCACCGCAAAACCCAGACCCAGCAGATCGTCACGCAACAAACGACGGGCGGCGCGTACGTTCGCCCAGATCTTTTCGGCATATGCGCGATCGATGATTGCCGCTTCACCGAGTGCCTGGCTGATGGTATCGATGTTGAAGCTGTCCCGCGTTTTTTGAACCAGGGGTTCGATGAGTGGAGCCGCGCCGATGAGATAACCCAGACGGAGCCCCGCCAGGCTGTAACCTTTGCTGAACGTTCTCAAGATCAGCAGGTTATCGAACGCCTTGATCAGGCGCACCGCGTCGTGGCGTAACCCAGGGTCCACAAAATCCACGTAGGCTTCGTCGATGAGCAGCACACCATTGAAGCTCTGCGCAAGTTGGCTGATTCGATCCGTATCCATCAGAGATCCGGACGGCGCATGAGGGTTGACGATACATGCCAGGTTCGCGCCGGCCTCGTTGAGTTCGTCGGCGAAATTGCGGGGTAGGTCCCAACTGTCATCCAACGGCACCCTGACCAGTCGGGCGTCTTGAATTTCGGCCAGTACCGGATACAGCGAATAGCTGGGGTCGGCCATCCCGAAGGCGGTTCCCGGCTCCACATAGGTGGTAACCGCGAGCCTCAGCGCTTCATCACCTCCGTGTGTCACGACTATGTTCTCGCGGAGTACCTCGTGTACCTCACCGAGCAGGTCGCGAAGAGGGTCGGCGGTCGGGTGGGGGTAGGTTCGTAACGAGTCAACGCTCAGGTCGTTCAGCCTCGATTGAACCCGCGGGCTTGGCGGATAGGGGTTTTCGTTGGTGTTCAGCTTCAGCGTGGCGGCGTCCGCCGGTTGCTCTCCCGCGGTGTAACCGGTCATCCGCCGGATATTGTCACGTTCGTAACTCAAGTTCTCACTCTCGCGTGGTGAGAAGGGCTCATGATTCACCGTTCGGAATACGGTTGCCTGCCTCATTACCGGTGTCGATATCGGTTGGATTCGGCAACCCATCGGCTGGTCCCAGCAGATGGGCAATCCATATGGTCGAGGGGTTGGCTTCCAGGGCGATTTTAGCGGTCATCGTGAGAGGAACGGAAAGCAGCATGCCCACCGGTCCCAACATCCAGCCCCAGACAACAAGGGAGAGAAACACCACCAGCGTGGAAAGTCCCAGACCTTTACCCATGAACCGTGGCTCGACCGCGTTACCCATGACGATGTTCACGACGAAGAAACCGGCGCCGGTCAGCAGCGCACTACCCGCTCCGAGTTGCACCAGTGCCAGCAACACGGCTGGGACGGCTGCGATGATGGAGCCGATTGTAGGCACGTAGTTCAAGAGAAAGGCGAGCAAACCCCAGAGCACGGGAAAGTCGACCCCAAGAATGGCGAGATAGACGCCAATCACGAGACCGGTAATCACGCTCACCGAAGTTTTGATTGCAATATAGCGATTGACGTTCTCGGCGAAACGGGAAAAGTAAGGCAGATCCCGTTCGGGATTGTTCAGCACATCACGAAGTTTGCGTGGAAAGCTGGATGCCTCCGCGAGAATGAAAATTACCGTCAGTAGGATCAGAAAACCGTTACCCAGTGCGGCTCCAAAACCTCGCAGCGTGTTCCCTGCCAGTACCAGCGCGGTGCCCGGGTCGAAGTATGTCAATATCAACTCGCTCGACAGCTCAATCCCGAACTGTTGAAGCCAGACAATAACGTCGTTCACCTGGGCGGAAAGATTGGCCTGATAAAATTGCAGGCGTTGGGTGAACTCACCAGCCGACTGCGCTACCACAGCGCCGATTCCAACCAGTACCACGATCATGGTCACCATCACCGCAATAATCGATATCGCAACCGGCACCCGATGTTTTTCCAGCCAGAAAACAGGCGTTGCGGCGATCGTGGCTATGAACGCCGCCAGGAGAAATGGCACAACGAGATCTTCGGCGGCTTTGAGGCCGGCGACGATGACGATCAGGGCCGCGAAGACGACGAGTGCTTTGCTGGTTGAACCCAAATGTCTCTCTAGTCAGTTCTTGTCCAGGGTTTGCCTGTTGAGGCTATTTTTGGTTGCCCGCCGCTATTCTAGGGAACGCCGGTGGCAGAGACTAGGCAGTTCCGCGCGAACCCTGTCAACGTAACCGGGGTCGATTTCCGCCACCGCAATGCCATCTCCTTCATGGCATTCCGCGATGATCTTTCCCCAGGGATCGATGATCAGCGAATGACCGTAACAGAATCGCTTGCGCCAGCTGTTGCCGTGTTGTGCCGGGGCAAGCACATAACTTTGACATTCGATGGCCCGGGCGCGCAACAACACATGCCAGTGTGCGGCTCCAGTGGTTTTTGTAAAAGCCGAGGGCACCGTGACGGCAACCGCTCCACGGTCCACCAGGCTCTGATAGAGATAGGGAAACCGGACGTCATAACAGATGCTCAAGCCCAGCACGCCGAACGGCAGATCGGTCGTGACGATGTCTTCGCCTGCAAAAGTCCGCGCGGATTCGTTCAATTGCGTTCCGTCGTCGAGTTGCACGTCGAACAGATGTATTTTTCGATAGCGAGCGGCAATGGCGCCGTCGGGAGCGAGATGAATACATGTGTTGAAAGACTTGTCTGGATCGTCTGCGTTTTCGTGGAACCCGCCCAACACGAGATGAATCCCATAGCGGCATGCCAACTCCCGACACTGCTCGAAGATCGGCCCGCCTTTTTCGTAGGGATCCATGGGTAAGCTTTCGAGAATCTTGCGTTTTTCCTTTTCCGGACCCAGAAACGCAAACGCTTCGGGCAGCATGACTACCTCGGCATCCCTGGTGTGAGCCTCACGCACCAGATCGCCGGCAATCCTGAGGTTTTCCGCAACATCGGGAGTCGCACAAAGCTGGGCAACGGCTACTCGGGTAATTTTCGGCATGTTGATTAGCTCCAGGCGGCGCCTCGGGCATGATACGCGTTCTTCTGGGGATTTTGGCTGTCCTCCATGTGCACTAATGTCCTTTTTCACAAATGAGTTTAACGATCTGCTGGTCTTTTTTGCCCCTGGTTACGTTACTCCTCCTCGCGTGGGAGTCCCAATTCTTCGTATTGGGCGACCACATACTCGTCGTCGCGCCTTGCCAGGAACAAAACATCCTGCGCATCTCATTAAACTTATTTGCGAGACAGGACACTAGGGGCGAACTCAACCGGCATCGGAAGGCATCACGCTCCAATACTTGGTTCCGGGCTGAAAGGGCGATCCTTCCCCGAGGTCGTATTTAGCGACGTATGCCGCCCGAACCCTGTCGATCTCGGTAGAACTCTCGATGGGTACGAGGGTCGCCTGGTAGACTTTGTCGTCGATCTTCAAGACGACATCCGGATCATCCTCCACCCATCCGGGCCATCTCTTGGTATCCGCCGCCGCGGCGGCCACAAACAGGTCTCCTTCTACCTCAACACACCAGATCGTCACCGAATGCGCGATGAGGTACGGGGTGTCCACTTCGATGGCAATTTCCTTGAATTCGTTGCTGAACGACCAGTCGTCGGGAAAAGTCTCCACATACTCGCCGCTGAGCCACAACCCCGGTGTCTGATTTTCCGGCTCACACCCAAGCAGCAGGAACCCCGACAACAACAGTGCCAATCCGGCCTGTCGGCGGTCCCGGGCGAGTTCTCGCTTGAAGGGCCCGTTCATGAATTCCGTTTCGCGCGCTTCTCGGCTCTACGTTCCTTGAGCGTTTTCTGTGCCTTGGTCTTGTCGTTCTGTTTCTTTTTGTCCCGGCCTTTGGTCATGAGACTCCTCCTGCTCCGCGTGGAGCTTGAACAACCAGCAACAACTATTGTACGCCGAATTTGAAACTCCAACCGATTTTCGGCCAGACGCCTCGAGGGTTTGCCACAGGGGCGGTGTTTTTCTACCCACCCGACAGATTAATCCTTCGGCTGATCCAGGTACTCGCTCAGCCCGTAACCGACGCGTTCTCCATCCAGGGTGTACTCGGTCATTCCCTCACCCACGTGAGTGTTGTTACCGCCGCGCCGGTTGCGTAGCGGGATGTAACCCATCACGCGCCCTTCCAGCAGCAACTCTCGCCCGTCCTCCAGTTCGAGTTCGGCGCGAAGCGTCTTGTGATAATTGGTGCCTGGTTCGTACTCCGTAGTGAGTCTCGTCCTGGTGATGCGCACCAGGTCCTGCCTCTGGTGGAAGAGACCCCCACCATGGCCGGCGTCGTTGGTTCGCACGATCATGCCGAGATCGTCACCGAAATTGCCGGTAATCCAACGGTAGGAAGGGGTTGCCTGCCAGTAGCGAGGCCCCCAGGAGTGGTCTCTGAGGCCGTGGCCGTTCAGCGCAAGCGGCGCGCCCTCACCCATCCGTAACGTCCCGCTCACGCGCATATGTTGTTCGCTATGGGAGCGGGCAAATTGATTGCCATCGCCTGTCTCACCAACATGTCCGTACATGGGCCCCACCGCTTCGTGGGTGAGGTCGATTGTCAGCCGCTGTTGCGGGCTGTCTCTGAAAGCGCTTCCCGGATCACTCATCACACGTGGATCCCTGAGGAAATAAGCCTCGCCGTCGTAGGTCGTTCGCACCACTTCGGCGGGTTCGACGATTGTGATTCGAAGACCGCCGGCGTCCCATCCGTCATTGTGCGAGATCGCCGGCCTGGCATAGTTGAACAGTGCCGAACCATCGGGATTCCAGACGATTACGGTCATCTCTGCGTAACCCTCGTTGGCGCGATTGCCGATTCGCACGAATCCGCCAAGGTTCTGGGTACGATCGAAGAAGTTGAAGTACACGGACTCGTTGAAATTTTTTTCCGGCCCCAGCACGTGGGTGTAGTCGTCGTGGGCCGTCAGGTTGCCATAAATCTTGACCATTGAGGTGATCCCCCTGAAATTGCCGCCTGCTCGACAAAGAGGGTATTTGTCTTTGCAGAGATCTTCCAGCCAGCAATCCCGAGCCAGTTGGACCAGAGCGAAGGCGTGTCCGCCAGACAATATAATCCGGGGGTTTACCGCGGGCCCAAGGCTACTTATGATTCGCCCGTGATGCTCCAGAATATCCACTACGTCATTTCGTCGTCGACCCCCGCGCCTTTTTGCTGGGCTTAAGGCCCAATTACCTCAAAAAACCGCAATCTACCCCCAGTACCAGTAGTACTTTTGCGGGTACTTTTGCCCCACAAAAGTCTAAAACGTTTACATTTCAACAGGTTAGATAAGTCATGATCCTCATGATCGACAACTACGACTCCTTTACCTACAACGTGGTGCAATACCTTGGTGAACTCGGCGCTCAGGTGGTGGTGCACCGAAACGATGAGATCACGCTGGATGAAATCTCGCAGTTGAGTCCGGAGAAGATCGTCATCTCCCCGGGACCCTGTACTCCCGACCAGGCCGGTATTTCCATGGAAGTGGTCACGACCTTCGGAGACGAAATTCCCATTCTGGGGATCTGCCTGGGCCATCAGAGTATCGGCCAGGCGCTCGGTGGCGAAGTCCAGCGGGCCCGCGAAGTGATGCATGGCAAAACGTCGATGATTCATCACGAAGGACTGGGTGTTTTCCGCAATCTGCCCCAACCCTTCCTGGCTACCCGATACCATTCTCTGATCGTCGAGCGCACTACGATTCCCGAGTGCCTGGAGATCACCGCGTGGACGGAACTCGATGGGACTTTCGATGAGATCATGGGATTTCGCCATCGCGAGTACCCAATCGAAGGCGTACAGTTTCATCCGGAATCGATTCTGACCAAATCGGGGCACGATCTGCTGCGCAACTTTTTGACCGGGGGAACCGAAGATGGACATCCAAGCCGCACTGGCGCAACTGGCTGAAGGACAAAACCTCACTCAGGCGCAAACCCAGACCGTTTTTCACGAGGTAATGTCGGGTGCCGCCACCCCGGCGCAGATCGGCGGGCTGCTGATGTCGATGCGTGTCAAAGGCGAGACGGTCGAGGAGATCGCGGGAGCCGCACAAACCATGCGCGCCCTTTCCACCAAGGTGGAGATCGACATCCCCCACCTGGTGCCTACCTGCGGCACCGGCGGCAGCAGTACTGCCAAGCTCTTCAATATTTCAACCGCAGCCACATTCGTTGCCGCCGCCGCCGGTGCCAAGGTCGCCAAACATGGTAATCGGAAGATGACGAGCTTCAGCGGCAGCGCTGACGTGCTCGAGGCCGCCGGAGTCAACATCGATCTCGCACCGGAACAGATAACACGTTGCATCTCGGAAGTTGGCGTGGGTTTTCTGTTCGCCCAGGCCCACCATAGTGCGATGCGTTATGCCGCTCCAATCCGCCAGGAACTCAAGGTGCGTACCATGATGAACCTGTTGGGTCCTTTGACCAATCCGGCAAACGCCAAACGCCAGGTGGTCGGTGTTTTCAGTGAACAGTGGCAGCAGGCGTTGGCCGAAGTTCTCAAACTGCTCGGTTCGGAACATGTGCTGGTGGTGCATAGCAACGGGCTGGACGAAATCGCACTAGATAAATCAAGTCTCGTCGTCGAACTCAAAGACGGCAACATCAGCCACTACGAAATCACCCCGGAAGATTTCGACATCAAACAACAATCCACCGAGTCTTTACACGCCGATTCACCGTCATCGAGTTTCGCGCTGTTGAAGGACTCGTTGACCAAACCGGATTCCGCCGCGGCCGACATAGTCAGCCTCAATGCCGGCGCGGCGATTTATGCTTCGGGTGTCGCCACCACCCTCGCCAATGGTGTCACGATGGCGCAGGACGTGATTGCGGCGGGGCTGGCAAAAGAGCGACTCGACGAACTCGTGCGCATCAGCCGGATGATGGGCGAGCAGTGAGCGGGACGATTCTCGACGAGATAGTCGAACACAAACATCGCGAAGTAGCAGCCCGGAGCAAGTCAAAATCCGCAAGTGTGCTCAAGGAGCAGATCGCGGAATCGCTGCCTCCACGCGAATTTACTCAGGCGTTACAGGCAACGGTCGCGAGCGGAAATCCAGCGGTCATCGCCGAGGTCAAGAAGGCTTCGCCGAGCAAAGGGGTTATTCGCGAGCACTACGATCCGGTCGCCATTGCCAAAAGCTACGAACGAGCGGGCGCCACCTGTCTTTCCGTGCTGACCGACGAACGCTACTTCCAGGGCAGCGACGACCATCTGCGGGCAATTCGAGAAGCCGTCTCCCTTCCGGTGTTGAGAAAGGAATTCATCGTCGATGAATACCAGGTTTACGAAACCAGGGCGATGGGTGCCGACTGTGTATTACTCATCGTGTCCGCACTGGACATCATGCAACTCACCGTGTTCCACCAACTTGCCCGCAGTCTGGAACTCGACGTGTTGCTAGAGGTGCACAACGCCACCGAACTTGCGGCCGCAGTGAGTCTGCACCCGGCCATGATCGGCATCAACAATCGCAATCTGAAAACCTTCGAAACCAGCCTCGATAACACTTTCTCACTGATCGAGAATATTCCCGATGATGTACTGGTTGTGACCGAAAGTGGAATCCGCGAACGTGCTGACGTTGCCGCCATGCGGGCAAGAAACGTCAATGCCTTTCTGGTTGGGGAAGCTTTTATGAAAGCGGAGAACCCCGGTGCGGCACTCACCCGACTGTTCAGTTAGTTTTGTCTACAACTTGCCGCTGCGTTTGATCTGCCAGTAGGCGTTCACGACCCGCACCGGTAATTCCTGCGGTGTGCAGTCCAACACCATGTGGGCCAGCGGCAGGCACTGGGTCTGGTAATGCTGCCTTTGCGCCAGATGGCGAATAGTTCCCGCGACCTTGAGTGAATCCTCAAAACCCAAAGGTATTTGTTGGGCGGTGACATCCAGGACACTTTCTCTGAGGTTGGCCAGTATCACCACGTGGCGCTGACGCAACAGCTTGAGCGCAGGAAGCAGATCGGCGTCTTCTTCTCTGAGGTTGGTCATCAATACCACCAGGGTGCGCTTACGCTGTCTGGCCATCACCTCCTCTGCCGCGCTTATGTAATCCGCCGCCTCCGTCCCCGTATGCAGGTCGTAAACCTCGTTCAGCAACAGATTCACGGAACCGACGCCGCGTTGTGCCGGTACCCATTTGCGCTCGGTTCCAAAAAGCTTCAAAGCCACCGAATCACCCTGGCGCAACGCTATGTATGCGAGTAACAACATACCGTTCAACGCATGATCGAAGTGGCTCAAAACCCCATCCCTCGTTCTCATCCGCCGGCCACTGTCGATCATGAACAGGACCCGCTGATCACGTTCCTCCTGATATTCGCGAGAAATCAACGCTTGCCGTCGAGCGGTGGCTTTCCAGTCGATCTGACGTATGGTGTCGCCTTCGCGGTACTCGCGCAGCTGCTGGAATTCCAACCCTTCGCCCCGGCGCTGGGTCAGCTTGATGCCCATCCGAATGCTGTGTTGGTCACTGACCAATTCCAGGTAGTTGGAGATAACCGCGAAATCGGGATAAACACGTACGTTATGTGATTCGCCTAACGAAACTTTGCGCTGCCAGAATCCAAAGGACGAATGGAACAGACAGATGATACGTCCGAATCGAGCATCGCCGCGGCGTGTTGCGGTCAAAACGTACTCGAGCTCCCCACGTTCACCCGCTGCCAATCTCAAGGTCCGCGGTATTCCTGCCACGCTGCAGGCATCCGGCACTTCGTCGTGAACCTCGAAACGTAGTGGTTGCGATGTTCGGTTGCTTACAGTGATCTGGACCCTGGATTCCCTGTTTACCGGAATATTGGGTGCCACATGACGACTTACCTCGGGAACATCCATCATCCACAACCGAACGAGATCCAAACCGAGCACCCCCAGACCAATCGCCACCGGAACCAGCCATGCTTCCGGACCCGACCAGAACAGCGCCGGTAAA
Source organism: Gammaproteobacteria bacterium (assembly GCA_027295975.1). Lineage (GTDB taxonomy): Bacteria > Pseudomonadota > Gammaproteobacteria > Pseudomonadales > Azotimanducaceae > SMWK01. The sequence goes on along the minus strand of JAPUJX010000132.1, from coordinate 5,951 downwards.
AGCAGCAGGGCCACCAATACGAGCAGCGGTACTGCCGGTCGAGTGGTTTTGAGTGTTGCGAACACGGTACACGTCGGCACTAAACGCGGGGTGCGTCTACGGCATCCAGCAGTTCGTCGAGTATCCGGTCGGGGGTGGAACCCTCGATCTCGAGGTCCGGGGTGAGGTGAATGCGGTGTCGCAGCACCGGCTTGGCCAACTGTTTGACGTCATCCGGGGTCACGAAGTGACGTCCCTCGAGGACCGCGTTGGCCCTTGCGGACCGCACCAGGGCGATAGTTGCTCGGGGACCGGCCCCTTGCAGCATGCCCACTCGGGAACGTGTTTCCCGCGCGATTCGCACGGCATAATCCAGCACGGTTTCGTCGACGGCAACCAATGCGCAGATTTCGCGCAGGGTAATGATGTCTTCCTTATGCGCATGAGAGTTCAAATCCTGCTCCAGGTCATCGATCTGGAGATCGTCGCCGATACGTTTGTGGGTGCGTTTGCGAACGATCTCGATCTCCGCACTTTCGGTCGGGTAATCCATGAGGGTCTTCATCATGAACCGGTCGAGTTGCGCTTCGGGCAGCGGATAGGTGCCATCCTGCTCAATCGGATTCTGCGTTGCCAGTACCATAAACGGTTCAGCGACAGAATAAGATTCACCCTCGATCGTCACCTGGCGCTCCTGCATCACCTCCAGGAGCGCAGCCTGGGTCTTGGCTGGCGCTCGATTGATCTCGTCGGCCAGCAACAGGTTCGTGAACACCGGACCTTTCCGTACTTCGAACAACTGCTGCTGCATGTTGAAGATTGCGTGTCCGGTAACATCGCTGGGCATGAGATCCGGAGTAAACTGGATTCGCCGCGATTCGCCACCGAAACAGTGAGCGAGGGCGCGAACCAGCAGAGTCTTGCCAAGACCAGGGACACCTTCGATGAGCACATGACCACCCGCAAGCAAACAGATCAATACCTGCCGGACGATCTCATCCTGGCCGATGATGACTCTGCCAATTTCCTGCAACAGCTCGTTGGTGCGGCGCCCGGCTTCTTCAAAACTCCCAAGTTCCTGCGAATCTAACCCCATACTTTTTACCTTTGTTCCTCAGTGTTTGTTCCCTGTTTGCTGTTTTCAGCAATCGCGTTGTCAGAGGTGCATCCGCAGCGTCTGCAGCTGCCTGACCGCTGCAACGAGGCTGGAGGTGTCTTTGCCAACCCTCCCGAACAGCGACCAGCGAATACGTTCCACGGAGAACCCGGTGCGCGCGGATAGCTCGGCAATCAATTTTTCCGCCTCGGCGCTGTTGCCCGGAAGCGAACCGAGTACACTGCGCCTCATTGCTTCCAGCAACGAATCCGCCTCCCCCTGTTGCCAGAGAAAGCGGGCGACGCCTTCGACATGCTCCATGAGTTCTCGCCGTGCCGGGTCCCGCTCCGTTGACCTGACCGTGATGCGAAAACCGCTTCGCCACACCCACAAAACCGTCAGCACGATCGACAGCATCACCACCATCGGCCACCGCTGCCAGATCAAACGATAAAGCGGCGGCATTTCGGTGTTGTACAGCCACCACAGGATCGGCCTGTCATCCACCAACCAGCGCAGCAGGTGGGCATGATCGTGGCAACCGATGATGCGATTGCGCCATAAATTGAGGGTAGTGAACACCACCACCGCGCCTTCGCCGACGACGAGATAGAGAAGCTGTGGACCCGCCGCGTTCTCTGCGTAGGAAACCTCCAGATCTCCTTCGTAAACGAGGAAACGCCGATTGTGTAACGAAACGGTAAGATCCTGCTCCTGGTCCGGCAGGCTGATCTGGCTCAGCGAAGCAGGTATTCCGCAAAGACGGTTTCCTTCGAGCCTGTCCAGTGCGATTTCGGTGAGATTTCTGGTTACCCCATCATCGTCTGCCGTATCCGTTTCGAGCGTTTCGCTGTCGGTAAGCTCGAAAAGCTGTACTTCGAGATCGTCCAGCAGCCGATCACCACTTCCAGCTGCAGTATCTGGCCACACCTCGCTAGCCAGCAGGATCAAACGCCCTCCGCCCGCAACCCACTGCAACAGCCCCTGGCTGCGCCGTTCACTGAGTGAGCGCCGCGAACTCGCAATCAGCAACGTATGCTCCCGGGGCGGGAGATTGTCCAGAAGATCCAGGCCATCTCGAGCTTTGACCTCTACGGAGAACCGTGCCAGGAACTGCTCCGCGGCCAGATACGGATGACGCAACGCTTCAGCGGTATACCCATTATCAACGGTCTTCTCCACCCAGGTCGCGAAGTAAAGTGACAGGCTTGCGGTCGCGGCAATTACGCCGAATATCACCCATGCAAAAACCTGCGAGCTAACCGGTTTCGGCACTGTTCGACATTCCGCTTACACCCATGTCGAACACTCGCGACCACTGGTCACAAAGGCTCGAGAAATCCCGTTCCGCCGGCATCTGGTGCGCATATGCCGCTAAAAGCCAGATCCGCGTGAGCTTGCGGAACAAGGCAGCAACTTCGCCGGGGCTTCGCGGCGCTTTGCGCAAGCAGTCACCTTCGGTGTCGCCTTCTTTGAACTCACAGTGGAAATCGTGTATCAAAGTGCTCAGTGACGCCCGGTAGATCAGGCTGATCGCCTCTCGACACCGGCCGTTGCGCCACTCCTCACGGGCGCTACCCATCACGTCTTCAGGCAGACTGCTCCGTGTTACGGACAAGCCCATAATCTCGGTTGGTCGATATTTTGACCTCCTCCCGCGATGACCCAATACGCCGATTTTTTCCAACAATCGAACTCTGTGTGCAATCCACAACACGGCAATCGCAACAAAGGCCCACAGCAGCACCTCCGCAATACCTGCGACGAACCGTATGAAGTCCAAAACCCAGGTTACATCCTGATCCGGTTGCTCATCTCGAGGTTCAAAAAGGCTTTCCAGAAATTCCGGGAATCGCGTTGTCGTCTCGTTGTGAAAGTCGGCGCCCGCCAGAATATTCTCGACGGCGGTGCGTGACTCCCGCCGGGCGTCCGAAAGGGTATCGACTTCAAAGACCAGCTGGTCACGCAAGCTCTCTTCGAATTCCGAGGTGAGGACCGTCTCCAGATCGGTCTCAACGACAGCGTGGGTGTCGAAGCTTGCAATCAGACCCACTACCACCAACGTTGACAGGACATGCATCGCTGCGCGTGCTCGCTGCGCAAGGCGCTTGAAGCCCAGTTCAATGTCCCAGGCCTCCAGCTCAATCCGTCGATTCAGATACAGTGCGAATCCCGCACTGACGTACACGGGAGCGACCACGGCCATTGCCATGAACATCAATCCATTAACGAACCAATCCTGCTCTCCGCTCGACCCACCCACTATTACGCTCCACCAATCGATCTCGAGTTCGGCAGGAATGAAGAAGTAAATGCCTACGATCAACCCAAAAATCAGGAAACCTTCGATATGCAGCCCCAGAAGGGTCAACCAGAAAGCCGCCGAGCCGGCCTTGGGTTGCAGTACTTCGAGACGCTTGCGCCGCACCTCCCCGTCCAGACCCTCCAACACCAGCACCGGTGCTGCAAAAGATCTATTGGGCGAAAAACGCCTGTAGGTGAGCCCGCTGAGAATTCCAGGGAAAACACACTTGCGAGTTTCTCTCAGCGCACCCCTCAGGGTAGGCACCGAACCGAAGATAGCAGAACTGAGAATCTTCAGCGGTATGCGCTCATAAACAGGCTTCAACCACCAGACGACAAATATTGCCAGTAGCGGACTATCCGGCAGCAGCATCCAGCAGCACCCGAAAACGGGTAACGCAAAGCAGAGCCAACTCGTCAGCAGCAACCGATACCATCGCCTGGCAATCAGGAGCCCGAGATCCAACGCCTCCCAGTGATTGCGCGGCCGGGCGACAATCTGCAAGTCTTCCAGATTCACCCTACACCACCACCCTGCGACGGCCGCTGAATACCAGATAGCCAAGAACGACCATCCACAAGGTGAGACCAACCAGGTATTTCACCCAGGCCACTACAAAACTGGACGAGGACCAGAACGCCTCGATAAACGCCGCAATGAGGAGCATCACCCCTGCTCCTAAAAGTATCTCGACCGCACTGCGGGCCCGCAAACGCAGTGCCGCAACTCGACTTCTTTGCCCCGGTGTTATGAGAGAGTGGCCTATCATCAGCCCACCGGCACCGGCAAGGACGATTGCCGTCAGCTCGAAAGATCCGTGGCCTGCGACAAAAGACAAAAAAGTCTGAGAATATCCGACCTGTATCAGGTGTCCCGTTGCCGCGCCGATAACTACACCGTTGAATACCAGATAAAAAACGCTACCCAGCCCGAACAGTAATCCGCTCGCAAAAAGTTGAAAAGCTATCGAAACGTTGTTCATGATATAGAAGCCGAACATCAGAAAATCGCTATCCGACTGACGTTCCCGCCCGAAGTTGTCTGCCCCGGGGTCGTACATCGCCTCGAGATCGCTGACCTGATTTGCGGACATCACGCTGTAAACCCACTCGGGCGACTGAAAGATCGCGAATACCATGCCGAACAACGGCAACATGAACATCGCCGCCGCGACGAAGACATAACCCCGTTCACGGCGAACACGACCGGGAAACCCCGATACCAGAAACTGTAACGCCGATCGAAAGAACCCCGCACGATACACGTAGATGACGTTGTGTCCCCGTACAACCAGGGCGTTCAGCGTGGCTATCAACCGGCCACTGTAGCCGCGTGCCCTGGCAACGGACAAATCCCTCGTCAAACGCTGGTACTCCTCGACAAAATCGGTGGCTCGTTCGCCGTCCCGCATGAGGTATCCCTGCCTGAAACCTTCCAGCTCCTCCCCAAAACTCGACCACTGAGCTTCTCTGAGTTGTTCGAACGTTTTCTGCTTCACGGATGGCCTACGTCTGGTTGGTTCCACGCAAGCCGTTGGCAATGCGTTTGATCTCGGTTCCGGCTTCGGCGGGTGGACATTGCAGGGTATCCGCCAATATCCTCGCCAGTTCTTCCGTTCGTTCGTTCGTCAATTTCACGCTACGTTCCAGAAAATCCACTATTACGATCTGCTCCGCCAGCGAAAGCGAAAACGGCGGTGGGCGGGATCCGGAAGTGGACGCCGATGCTGCTTCAGCGCTAGCGGGCTGATATACCACCATCGTGCCACCCGCAAGATCTCCCAGGCGACGGAAACGTTTTGTCAGCAACATACTCACGATGGCCCCTGTGTAGGCCGCCGGTAACAGATCGACATACAGGACGAGGTTGCGAATCATCGAGGCGGGGAGTCGGACCGGCGTACCGTCGTCATGCACAACCTGCAATCCCTGCATCCGTTTACCAGGGGTAACGCCGTTGTTCAGGACCTCAAATCCCACCCCGTACAGCCAATAGGTGGCAAATGCCAGAATCAGCGCAATGCCGATACCGAACAAGCCAGCCACACCACCCACAAGAAGGCCAACTGCGATGATCGCCCAGCGAATCAACTCATCAACACCGAAAGCCAAACCGCGTACAAACAGGCCCGCGGGCCGCACCTCGATTTCGGTGCCCTCGGGTGTTTCCAAAGTGACGGCGGTATCTAGCATTTCGAGCATGATCGGATGGCCGAGGGAAGAAATGTGCTTGATTAGCGAGCAAACCCATTGTGCGGTGAGTGCCGACAGAGTTCCATCGCCACAACGAAAAAAAGGGCCACTTCTGGCCCTTTTTTTTCACATCCGTTGTGAACTAGCGCGTGCCGAAAACCACCATGGTTTTTCCTTTAACCGAGACCATTCCCTGTTCTACAAGTGTCTTCAGAACGCGCCCGACCATTTCCCTGGAGCAGCCTACAATACGACCAATTTCCTGGCGGGTAATCTTGATCTGCATCCCATCGGGGTGCGTCATTGCATCGGGCTGTTTGGTGAGTTCGAGTAGCGTCCGTGCTACGCGGCCAGTCACATCTAGAAAGGCCAAGTCACT
>JAPUJX010000131.1 GCA_027295975.1 Gammaproteobacteria bacterium | reverse complement strand
CGGGAGAGTTCTTCGGTTTCCTCCGGCCAGCCGAGGGTCGCGAAACTCCACAACGACGAAGAGAACCAGGTGTCGAGGACGTCGGGATCCCGCGTCAGGGTCGTTTCGTCGCTCAGTCCGTATTTGGTGCGAGCTTCCGTTTCGCTTCGAGCAACGTATGTTTTGCCGGCCTCATCGTAATAGGCGGGGATTCGATGTCCCCACCAGAGTTGCCGCGATATGCTCCAGTCTTCGATGTTACGCATCCAGGAGAAGTACAGGTTCTCGTAGGATTTTGGGACAAATTCTATGGAGCCGTTCTCCACCGCCTCGATGGCTGGTTCGGCCAGGGGTTGGATCTTCACGTACCACTGGGTAGTGAGCCAGGGTTCGATGATGGCTTCGGAACGATCGCCGCGGGGTACCACCAGTCGGTGATCTTCGACCTTGTCGAGCAGGCCCAGTGCATCCAGATCGGCGACGATTTTCTTGCGGGCCTCAAATCGATCCATCCCCTGATAAGCCGCCGGAGCGTTTTCGTTGATGCTGGCGCTGGCGGTGAAGATATTGATCAAAGCCAGCTTGTGGCGAGCGCCGATCTCGTTGTCGTTGAAATCGTGAGCCGGGGTGATTTTGACGCAGCCCGAACCGAACTCCGGGTCCACGTACGTGTCCGCGATGATGGGAATTTCCCGGTTGGCAAGGGGCAACATGACCCTCTGCCCGACCAGGTTCGCATATCGCTCGTCGTCCGGGTGCACGGCAACGGCGGTATCTCCCAACATCGTTTCCGGCCGGGTCGTCGCCACCACCAGGTAATCCCTGCCGCTTCGGGTCTTGGCGTTGTTGGCGAGGGGGTATCGAAAGTGCCACAGCTGACCCTGTTCTTCGTGGTTTTCCACCTCGAGGTCGGAGATGGCCGTGCCGAGATCCGGATCCCAGTTCACCAATCGTTGCCCGCGATAAATCAATCCCTCGTCATACAATTGCACGAATACCTCGAGCACGGCCCGGGAAAATCCCTCGTCCAGGGTGAAACGGTCCCGGCTCCAGTCGAGGGATGAGCCCATGCGCCGGAGTTGTTGGGAAATGGTGCCGCCGGAATGTTCCTTCCATGCCCACACCCGCTCTACGAAAGATTCACGACCGATGTCATGGCGGTTCTTGCCTTCGGCATTCAACTGCCGCTCGACGAGCATCTGGGTTGAAATTCCGGCATGGTCGGTGCCCATCTGCCAGAGGGTCCGCGAACCCTTCATTCGCTGGTGGCGAATGAGGGTATCCATCAGCGTATGTTGAAAGGCATGACCCATGTGCAAGCTGCCGGTCACGTTCGGCGGTGGAATGACGATGCAGTAACTCGGACCGTTGCCCTTGGGCGCGAAATAGTCCGCCTCCTCCCATTCCTCGTATAAGGATTGTTCGATGGCGTGGGGGTCGAAACTACTCTCCATCGGCTCCCTCGGAATTCCGGCTGTTGGACAAGCGCGTTATGCTACTTGCGATCTCCTCGGAAAGCGCGTTGTTCAGGGTGCTGCGCAATTCATCGGCGTGGTGGGCGATTACCGTGCGCAGCCAGGCGGTAACCGTTTCGTTTATGCGCACACAGAGCGCCTCGTTGAGTTCGTCCGTGAAGGCCGGGGTCCACTCGGCATCGAGTCGTTTTATCGACTCGCGGGCATTACTCAGAAGCTGCAATGTGCTGGTTCTCCAATCCTCGTCCAGCAGGGTCTGCAACAGATCGCCGCTGACGTCGGTGTGCCCGGTGATTGCACTGATGATCTGCGTGTTGGTTTGCGTTCCTTCACTTTGAGAGTCTTCTGGGACCACCTCGTCCAGCAAAGGTACCTCCAGCGAACGTACCTCCAGCAAAGGTACCTCGGGATCGAGCGTCTCCTGTCCAAGCAGAACGCGAATGGATTCGAGTTCTGCAACCAGGGATTTGCGGGGATCGGTCTGCGTCTTGTGGTTCATTGAGTTTCCCAGTCGTCGAGATGGTGGTCGAACAGCGGGTAACCGCGATCGCGGTAAAACTGGTAACGTTCCCGACCGCGACTTTTCGTTTCGTGTACGACGATTTCCGCTACCCGGTCGAAGCGTCCGAAAAAGGTTGGAATCTGGTCGCTCAGATTAATGAGTACACCATCGTGTTCCCGGGGGTCTTCCCAACCGATGACAACGGGTGCATTGACCGCAAGGACATCGTTGTTTCTTCCGTGTGGAATGAATCGTTGATCGGGATACGCCCATAAAAGATCGTCGATATCCGTAGCCGCCTGTTCGTGGTTGGTGTGGAGGTAAACACTTTTACCCGCGTCCACCGCCCTGCCCGCTAATCGGCAGGCGAAGCGCATCATGGCGTTCAGGTCAACGTCTTCCAGAATGTAGAAGTCCACCCGGGTCATGGCTGTTCCGTCAAGAAACGAAACAATAACGCCACCGGACGTCCGGTAGCCCCTTTTTTTGAACCACTGTGGTATGCGGTTCCGGCGATGTCCATATGTGCCCAGGCTCGGTTTTTGGTGAAGCGGGATAGAAAACAGGCGGCTTTGATGGCTCCCGCATCCCGTCCCGCGACGTTGGCCATGTCGGCAAAATTGCTGTTCAGACTCGCCTGATAATCGTCCCATAACGGCAAGCGCCAAGCTCGATCGCCACTCCAGTCTCCCGCGGCCAGGAGTGCGTCCGCCAACCCATCGTCTTTGCTGAACACGGCGGACGCAACGCCTCCAAGGGCGACAACGCACGCGCCGGTAAGGGTGGCTACGTCGATAATGACGCGAGGTTTATAACGTTCTGCATAGGCGAGCGCGTCGCAAAGCACAAGTCGGCCTTCCGCGTCGGTATTGAGGATCTCCACGGTCTGCCCTGAGTATGTGCGAACGATGTCTCCGGGACGGGTTGCCTTGCTGCCGGGCATATTTTCCGCGGCTGCCAGGATGGTCACCAGGTTGATCGGCAGCCTGGCTTCCGCCGCGGCTCGGGTGACGCCGAGCACCGTTGCGGCGCCGCACATGTCGAACTTCATCTCATCCATGGCAGGCGGGGGTTTCAAGCTGATACCGCCGGTATCGAAGGTAATGCCTTTGCCGATCAGCACCACTGGCTGGTCTTTTGGCTTGCCGCCCTTGTAATTGACGATGATCATCTTCCCGGGAGCGTTGCTGGCCTGGGATACAGCCAGAAACGCGCCCATGCCCAGTTCGCGCATTCGCTTCTCATCGAGGGCTGAAACGCTTGTCTTCTGAAGCCGACCGAGTTTGCGAGCCTCCCGCAGGAGATAGCTGGGGTTACAGACATTTGCCGGTTGATTGCCGAGATTCCGCGCCAGGTCCAGTCCCGATTTGAGCGCTCGAGCAAATCTCACGGCTCTCTGCACACTCGTTTTTGATCGTGCATCGGCAAACATGTGAAGGGTTCGCAACTCAATCCGATTGGCAACTTTGTCGCGGGACTTGTGTTCATTGAACTCGTAAATTCCCGTGGAGAGGGCAAACAGGGCGCTGGTGGCTTTCCAGTATGGGTCTCGGCCAGTCACCTTGGTTGCCGTTAACGCCCAGATGGCGTTGCGGGTTGGCAGGGATCTGAGGGTCGTCACCGCCGCCGCCGCCATTTTGCGAAATTGAGTTTCAGATTGCTCGTCATCCGCCCCACCGGCCACGACGATGCGTTGAACCGGGGTGTTTTTCGGGAGGACAACGGTGAGCGTCTGTCCTACCAGATCTTTGAAGTCGGTCGTGGCCGCTTCCAGCAGCGCTCCCTGATTCAACGTCCTGGCGATGAGTTTTGCCGTCCTGAGCCCGGTGATCAGCGCTCCGGTGGTGAATTCCGCGAGGGTGCCCGTTTTTGTTGAATACTTCATAATCACAGTTGGTCTGTAAGGGCGCGCAATTCTAAATTAAGGCGCGCCGAGAAATCGAGAATTGATCCGAGATTCCTCAAAACAAGGACTTGGCATATGGTGGTGGCCGCGCGCTACGTAAACAAGGAATTGCTTCAGGTATTCGCCATGGTAATGCTCATTTTGCTCGTTGTAGCAGTGGGCGGACGATTTATCGGATTTCTGCAAGACGCGGCGCTGGGCAAATATTCGGCCGACGTTTTGCTTTCGATCATGGCATTGCGACTGCCGGGCTACCTGCAGTTGCTTCTGCCTTTTTCTTATTACATTGCCCTGCTGCTGACTCTTGGCCGTTTATTTGCGGATCAGGAGATGGTGGTCCTGCAGGGGGGCGGCATGAGCCCGGGACGGTTGCTGAAGTGGCTGGCCACGCCGACGTTGGTTATTGCCGGGTTGGTGGCCTGGCTCGCCCTCGAGGTGACTCCCAACAGCCACGCCAACCTGGCCGCATTCGTGCTGGAGCAGAGACTCAACCAGAATTTTGCTTCGGTGGCGCCGGGAACGTTCCACAGTGACTCACAGGGTAATCGGGTCACTTATTCGGAGGAGGTGAGCGAAGATCGCCGCGAGCTCAAGCGGGTTTTCATCGCAGAAAAAATAAAGGGCGGTGGCGATGTTACCTTGTGGGCGGAGAAGGGCAGCCAGTACGTGGATAGTGACACCGGCAGCAGGTTTCTGGTATTGGAAAATGGCAAGCGTTACCAGGGGCAAGCGGGAGAACTGGATTACCGGATAGTGGAATTTCGCAAGCTCATCCAACGGCTTTCCTTCGAAGAAGTCGCGGCATCGAGAGCGAAAATTGAATCGAAAACCACCCGCACCCTGCTCGCTGCGCCCGATGCTGCAGCACAAGCAGAACTACACTGGCGCCTCGCGTTGCCCTTGTTTGCGATAGTGGCCAGCTTGATCGCGGTGGGGTTTGCGAGGGTCAAGCCGCGTCAGGGACGGTTTGCCAGGCTGGTTCCCGGGCTGGGTATTTTCATGGCCTATTATTTGATTCTCATCGCTTGTCAGAACGCGATGCGGGAAGGTGAGTTACCGACTGTGTTGGGTTTCTGGTTCGTACACCTCCTGTTTCTGGCGTTGGCTTTGGTGCTCCTGAGGCGAATGGCGCGTCCGGTGAAGGTTTGATGTTCAATCAAGTTGACCGCTACATCGGCAAGACGGTGCTGCTCGCGACCTTTGTCGCTCTGCTCGCATTTATCGGGATAATCAGTCTGTTCACCCTCGTCGACGAGGTGCGCGAAGAAAATGCCGGTTACGTATTGAAGGATGCGTTGTGGTACCTGCTTCTCACCCTTCCACGACGCGCTTACGAAGTACTCCCGTACGTAGTTTTCCTTGGCTCGCTGGTGGGAGTGGGTAGCCTGGCTTCGCGTTCCGAGATCGTCGTTCTGCGGGCGGCAGGGGTATCCGTGTGGCGGATATTCCTCAGCGTGGTCTGGCCGGCTCTGCTGGTCCTCACCCTTGGCGCGATTGTCGGAGAATATCTGGCTCCATGGGGGGAGGAGCAGGCCACGGCGCACAAAGCGCGCAGTAGTCAGGGCTCGGAGGTCATTTCCCTTCGCGGTGGTTATTGGTATCGGGAAGGGCGAATGTACATGAAGGTTGATGGATTTGGCGAAAACGGCGAACTCATCGGGGTGCGGCAAAGCTGGTTTGACGAGCAGATGCGTCTCGAGGTTTTGCGCACGGCCAACCGTGCGGAGTTTGTTGTGGGGGATGATTCGCACTGGCGCCTCTTTGATGTAGTGGAAACCAGTTTCAGCGAGCCGGAGACCCGGATAGTACGTTTCGATGAGTTGCGCTGGGACGGACGGGTGGACCCCCGCCTTCTGGGCGTCAGGGTGCTGGTCGAACCACGCAAGCTGTCGATGAGCAACCTCTATTATCAGATAGATTACATGGTGCGCGAGGGGTTGAACCCAAGTGCCTATCAGTTGGCGTTCTGGGGAAAAATCCTGCAGCCGTTTTCGGTGTTGGGGCTTGCTCTGCTGGCCCTCACGTTTGTGCTGGGTCCCCTGCGGGAGGTTGGCATCGGCGTACGCCTGAGTGTCGGTATTCTGGTTGGATTAGCGTTCAAGTACCTGCAGGACCTGTTTGCGCCGATGAGCATCGTCTACGATTTGCCAACGTTGCTTGCCGTCGCTTTACCCATCGGGATCTGCTGGGCGGTCGGGTGTTGGGGGGTCAGGCGGGTGGCCTAGTCGAGTGATGGGAAAGCTCCGCGCAGCGGGTACGCGGAATCCTCCGACGTCAGGATTCTGGAGTACGTGCTCGATAGACGACCCGGGTGGACGAGAGTAAATCGGACCAGCTACGGCGCTGTTTGTCGAAAAGCACCCACAAATAACCCAGGCCTAAACAGAAGAAGCTCAGCAGGGCGCCGACAAACCTGAGAGTTACCTGACTCAACCTCAAAGGCTGATCATTCAGGGTTTGAATCGTCAGACGCCAGGCCAACATCCCAAGGGTCTGTCTTCGGGTGAGCCAGAAGTAGGTAAAAAAACCGTAGAGTTCCAGAAACAGGAGCGTCTGCACGGGGGCGCCCACTATGTAACCTTTGTTCACCGCGACGATGGGAATGAGGGTAAATGCCGCCAGCGCGGCGACGAGAATCGTATCGTAGGCCATGGCGCCAAGACGTCTCAGTAGTCCGGCCGGAACAGGTATCTGCGCTGTCATCAACGAGTTACCGCCTGCTTCATGAATCAACCCGGCATGATACCGTGCGCTCCCTCCCTGTCGAAACGACCGTCCTGCAGGCACGCACATCGGTTGGCGTGGCTGGGTGGGGGCGTTAGAGTCGACTATTGCCATTCAAGGAGGGACCTTATATGGCGGACGGTACAGAGCCCCAACAATCGGGGGGTCGGTCGTGGGAGCCCATTCCCGAAGGTGACCCGTTTACTGCCACCGAGGCACTCGATCTTGCCTCTGGCGCGAACCCGGTGCTTCTGGTTGGTACCAAGAAGGGCGTGTTCTTTTTCAAAATGGACCAATCCCGTCGCAGCTGGCAATTACAGGGTCCCGCGTTTCTTGGTCACATCGTGCATCACATCGTTGTGGACCCGCGTGATCGGCGCACGATTCTCATGGCGATACGAACGGGTCACCTCGGACCGACGGTATTCCGCTCGACGGATTTTGGTAAGAGCTGGCAGGAGGCGCGGCGTCCGCCCGCATTTCGGAAAGCCATTTCCGGGGAAATTGAACGCTCCGTGGATCAGGTGTTCTACCTCAAACCCGGGCATGCAACGGAACCTTGTGTCTGGTACGCGGGCACCTCCCCCGAAGGCCTGTTCCGCTCCGAGGACGACGGCGACACCTGGGAGTCGGTGGCAGGCTGGAACGACCACGACATGTGGTCCACCTGGTGCCCGACCGAACAATCCGCCACGCCGGACGGATCACCCATGTTTTCGATTCTGATCGACCCCCGTGACAAACAGCATATGTACGCATGTACCTCCAGTGCCGGTGTATTCGAGTCTACGGATCAGGGAGGAGACTGGGTGCCGCTCAATCGTGGATCTGTAGCAGACTTTCTACCGGATCCCAATCCTCCCTGGGGCCAGGATCCTCATTGCGTGGAGATGCACCCACTCGAGCCCGATGTGTTGTACCAG
>JAPUJX010000130.1 GCA_027295975.1 Gammaproteobacteria bacterium | reverse complement strand
GGTCCGTCCCATCTCGCCGCAACACACCAGAAGAATCTTGTCCCGGAGCCCTCGCGCCTCCACGTCCTCGATGAAGGCGGCCACCGCGTGGTCGAAGGATCGTCCGACCGCTTCCATCCCGTCCCGCATGTTCAGGTTGTTTCCGTCGGCATGCATGTCCCAGACGCCCGCGTAGCCGGCATGAATCGTGATGAATCCGCACCCGGCTTCGCACAACCGGCGGGCTAGGAGAAGCAGCTTGCCCAGGGTCGCCGCCTGGGAGGTGTAATAGCCCTTCCGGCCGCGGGAGACTTTATCCCATCTCCCCTTCTTGGCGAACCGGCCGGTGTCGTACCGGGCGAGGACCTTCGGATCCTCCTTGGACAAGTCAAGTGCGTGGGAGACCCCGCCGCCCAGGAGGACCTGGTAGGCCTGGCGGCGAAGTTCGTCCATCGCCTCCATCTGCCCGGAGGCGTCGATGTCTCGATTGAGCTGATCCAGCTTGGCCAGGAGGCTCTTGCGATCTTCGAACAGCCGTTCCCGCGGCAGGCTGAGCTTCATGTCCTGCTGCAGTTGTCCCTTCGAGCCCGGAGTGAACGGGGCGTAGCCCGAACCGTAGGGGCCGGTCGAAGACAGGTTCCCGCGCGCGGAGGGCCCGGGCACCTGCGGATCCACCGTTCGCGGGAAGAGCACCGCGTTGGTCGGCATTCCGCTGGACGGGTTCGTCGTCCCTGCGACGCGGGCGTAGTGGGTACCGATGTTGGCTTCGAGCGAGTCCGGCCCCACGATCGGCCGGATGTTGTGGCCGGCGTTGTTGGTCTGGAACGAGCGGACCACGGTCAGCTTGTGGGCGAGCTTGGCGAGTCGCGACATCGTTTCGCCGAAATGGACGCCCGGAAGCGTGGTCCGGACGGTGTCTCCGATGGTGCGGACGCCCGTGGGAGCATCCACCTTCGGGTCGAACGTCTCCAACTGGCTGGGCCCGCCCTGCTGAAAGAGGAAGATGACGGACTTCCCGGTGAGCGGATTCACGCGTTCCTGCGCCGCCGCCTTGGCCCCCAGGAGGGACGAGAGGCAGAAGCCGCCGAGGCCGAGCGATCCAATTCCAAGAAGCTCGCGCCGGCTCACCGGCCGTTGGCCGTCAAACAAGGTCAGCATGGCTCTCTAATAAATATAGCCCGAAATCCTCGCCTGTTACGGTTCGAAGCGATTTGTGCGGGTCGGACTCCGAGGTCGGGTCTGGCGGCCGGGGAGGGGAAGGATCCAGTCACCCGACCTACCGTCGCTTCCCCCGCTGCTTCCATCGAATTTCCTGCCTCGCCTCGGTGGCCAGCCGGTCGGCTTCTCGATTCTCTTCTCGATAGATGTGGCTGAACGTCACGTCGCTTAGTTCTTCTACCAGCGACATCGCCTGGGTGTGGAGCGTCTTCATTTTCGGATTCTTAACTTTCATTTCTCCCGTTATTTGCCCAATGACGAGTTTGGAGTCACCGAAAACGGCGAGCGATCTCTTGCCGAGTCCGTTCGTCAGAATGTACTCAAGCCCGCGGATGAGGCCCATGTATTCCGCCACATTGTTGGTCGCCTCAGGAGTCCCGGGTTCTGCCGCAGACCCACCCTTTCTGACTTTCACCGTCCGGCCCGAATAGACGAGGAAACCATACGTCGCTATTCCGCCGGGGTTGGGATCACATCCCCCATCAAAGTAGAGCCTCAGTTCACTGCCGGGTTGGCTTGGCATTTCCTCTTCGGGTGCCCCGTCTCATGAGCCTCGGGATCGAGTTCCCCGGCGGTCACCCTCGAGAATCATACTCATTCCAGAGGTTCATGAGGAGAGGTGCCGGGGGGGGAAGAGGGGGGCCGAGGTGTTAGAACGGGGATGAGGCGTTCCCCGTAGTGTTCCATCTATGAAAGCGACCTCTTCGTCAAGCACCTAGGGCGCACCGAGCGCCGGGTCCTCAAGAGCCGGTTATGCCGGATCCATCTATTCGCCGTCGCCGCGGCATGAGGTTGTCCCAGAGGGAAATCGCAATCACAAAACTACGAGCCTCGAGAGCTCAGGAACACTACGGGGTCCGGCACTTTACCAACTCAGCTCGCGGGTGCTTTGGCCGAAGGATTCGGTTTCCAGCCCTATCCGGTTGAGCATCGTGAGGAACAAGTTGCACAAGGGCGTCTCGTCGGCCATCTTGTGGGCAACATAGCGGCCGTGCTTGTACCCGCCGCCGGCCAGCAGGATCGGAAGATTTCGCGGATCGTGTGAGTTGGCATTGCCCAGGTTGCTGCCGAACAAGATCGAGGTGTGGTCGATCAACTTCGCCCCCGCTTCGGTCCTACTTTTCATCTGCGTGAGCAGGCTGCCGAAACACTTGACCACCTCCGACTCGATCTTTCTCAACTGCTCGATCTTGGTTTGGTCTCGCCCGTGATGGGACAGATTGTGATGTTGGCCCGACACGCCCGAGACCTTGGGGACCACCTGGTGATCCTGGATCATGACACTGACGACTCTCGACGAATCGGTCTCCAGGATCAACGGGATCATGTCGATCAGGAGTCGAATCCGGCCTACATACTCGGTGCGGTCATGAATGTCCTTGGGCTGTTTTTCCTCGACGGAGGGTTTCGGTTTGTTGAGCCAGCCTTCCGCCTCGGCAATGTCCTTTTCCGCCTTGCGAATTGACTCGAAATACTCCTCAAGGTGGGCATTGTCTTCCTTACTGGCCGCGCGACGGAGGGTCGCGGCCTGCGAATGCAGCTGATCGAGGATGCTTCGCCCGTCACTAAGCTTTCGTTTTTGCAGTTCGACCTCGCGCGGTTTTCCCTGCAAAAACAGTCGCGCGAACATTTTCGCCGGGCTCGTTTCCGCGGGGACCATGACGCCGCTAGGGGTGTAGGACTGGCTTTGCGCGGATTGGGTCCCGAGGGTAATGGAGGGAAAGCGGGTCACATAGCCGAGTCGTCCGGCGGCAAGCTGATCCACGGAAACCGTATTTCGGAACCCATCAAGGCCGGGCCCTCGCGCCGCCGTCAACCACGTGATCTCGCAATTATGAGGTTGGCGACCGGCTTGACTCTGATGGGCGAGGCCTGAAAAGAGCGTGAAGTCCCCTCGATGTTCCTTTAAAAGATCCAGATACTCGGTGGATTCATGCTCTCGACCGGGGGTCTTCGGCCACAACGACGGAGGGTAAAGGCCGAGCGTCGTACAGATAAACACCATCCGCTGGGGCGGCTTCTGGGCCTGTTTGGCAAACACCGGGGTCATCGCCTCGAGCATCGGAAGCGCCAGCGAGACG
>JAPUJX010000013.1 GCA_027295975.1 Gammaproteobacteria bacterium | reverse complement strand
AACCGACGACGGAACCCCCAAATTGATTCCCCTCGCACGGTGGCAGGATCTCTACACCAGCAACGTGGACATCGTGAAGATGGAGTGAGCGGTGGACTGGTTTATGGGGTGTTAGGGAGTTACTGGCGTTGTTTCGCATCGGGGTAGAATAATGAAAAAGGCAAACTGGATGAAGACACCACTCATGGTACTCGTTTTCGGTGGGACCACCTCCCCCGTTATCTTGTCGTGATGGATATCGTGGTCGAGGATTCGCGTTTTCTGGATGTCGTCGATGAGAATCTCGAGCGCGAGACACTGTCGGAAGAGTTTCAGTTTACCGAAGGTCCGATCTGGCACCCGACCGAACGGCACGTTACTTTCAGCGACATCCCCGCGAATCGCATGTACCGATGGAGTGAGGCGGATGGCCTGTCGGTATATCGCGAACCGAGCAATATGGCCAACGGCAACACTTACGATCACGACGGTCGAATTCTGTCTTGCGAACATGCGACCAGCCGCGTGGTCCGCGAGGTGGATGGGGGGCTGCAGGTTCTGGCGAGCCACTTCGATGGCAAAGAACTCAACAGTCCCAATGACATTATCGTGGGCGACAACGGTGAGATTTTGTTCACCGATCCTCTCTATGGGCGCCAGGGGCACACGGGTGTCGTGCGTGAGCCGGAGCTCGATTTCCAGGGTGTATTCAAGCTCGACCCTGCGAGTCTCGAACTCACGCTGCTGGCCAGTGACTTCGATTCGCCCAATGGGCTGTGTTTCGGGCTCGATCAGGATACGTTGTTCGTGGCCGATACCAAGCGTCGACACATCCGCCGTTTTCATATCGGCGACGGCGCCCTGGAGGGTGGCGAGGTGTTTGCCGATTCCCCCGCGCCAGACGGTCTCAAAATCGACTCCCGAGGATATTTGTACGCAGGCGGGCCTGGTGGCGTCCACGTTTATCACCCCGACGACGGTGCTTTTCTCGGCGTCATTCCAACCGGCGCGTTCTGCGCCAACTTCACCTGGGGCGACGATGACATGATGACTCTGTTCATGACCTCAGCAACCGGTTTTTATCGCACCCGCGTCAAGATCCCGGGGATTCCACTTTTTTGAACCTGTGGGTTCGTCGAACTGTGGTAAAAAACGTCGCGGTCATGCCGGCGAGGTTGGACTACCTGGCGTGAAAATACACCTGGCGGTGATCGTGGCTGCCTGTCAGTACCCGCCCCAGTGGTTCCAGATAGGGGCTCTGCCGTGCAGGTTGGCCGTTGATGGTCGCTACGTTCAGGCGTTTCAGACGTCGGGCCAGATGTACCAGAGGAGCGCATAAACCGTCGAGTTGCGGGTGCTCGGGCGGTAGCGTAAAGGTCAGTCGTTTGCCGTTGTTCTCAATCACAAGGGCGAGTTCCCCCTTGTAGAAAGCGAGGTAGTTCTGGGCTCGCCGTTGCGGCAGCGCTTCCCATGGCAGGCCCATGCCGCAGGGAGAGGCGGGGTCCAGCGCAGACATCCACAGATGTTCATTGGGTGTTTTGTTTTGTTGAAAGTGATTCAAGGCACGGGGTGTGATGAACTGCGGACCCGAGAGTTCACTGAAGAAATAGCCGGTAACCACCTCGCCGGAAAGCTCCATGATACGTAACGCCTTGAAGAGATTGCGCCAGCGCATGGCGCCGCCCTCCCGGTTGGCAAGCTCGCGACATGCGAATCCGTAGCGATCGAGCAGCAGTCGCGCCCGTTCCTTGTTGTCTTCGAGTTCGCTGAGCGGGTCGGGCACCTCATCCGTCACCGTGTTCAGTAACCAGTTCCCGGTCCATCCCTGGGCCAGGCTTCGCGCGCGACGCAGCCCTCGATGGGTACCTCGATGAGTGTTGCGCGCGGATTCGTGCAGGGTAAATTTTCTTGCCCGCCCTTGCCGGAGCGGCGCCAGCGAGTCTGCCGAAAGCTCTCCGCGCCACACGGATTGCCACCATCGGTCGCTGAACGCGACCAGCCCTTCGTCAACCTGGTCGGCAATCTGAAAGAAACCGTATCGGGCTCTGGGGTCGGTGAAATAATGGGCAAGCTCCGCGGCTTTCTTGTCGACGCGCTGTAACTCCAGGTCCTCCGGATAACCGATCGTTATCTGCTCGACTGCCGTACCCAGCCAACCGAACTGTTGTTCCGTGAAAGCCTGATCCAGATGGTGGTCGGCAAATTCCGGGAAACGTGATGCCAGGAGATCGTCGAGCCACGTGGAGACGGGTGCGGCGTAACCGCGAAGTTGCTCGAGGGACTCGATCAAACTGTGATCATCGAGGGTACCTGCGAATCCCTGCCAGGCCGTGAGAAAAGCAGGCAGCGCGGTTACCGGACGCGCGGTGACCTCCGGGCGTTGCCGGGCGCGTTGAAAGCGCAGCAGAGCTTCGTAGTTCGCGGCATCGCAGTAGAGTTCGGTGTCGTCGTTTTTGAGCAACGCACCGAAGATCAACTGCTCGCGATCCTCTAGCAACCCTTCCGGAACCGAAGGTAACAAAGCGCGAATACGTTCCTCGCTCAAAGGCCCGTAATAGGAGAGGATTTCCATCGCGTACTGCTCGGCGGTGCGCGGGTCGTCGACTTCGGGAGCGGGACCGCTCGCCTCGGCACCTCGACAGAACCCGCTCTTCACCAGGTTGCCGAGCAGTTCCCGATGAGTGACCCAGCTTCGTTCCCCGAGTACTACGCGCGCCAGATGTTCATGCTCGAAAGCACCAACGAATTCGGCTTCAGGAATGAGTACCCGTTCTTTGAGCCACTCGAGCCATTCCTCTTCGGATTGTGGTTGGTAACCCTCGGCCGTTCGTTGCCGCTTCGCAATGAACCCGGCTACGGTTTCGGGTAACAACTTAGGTCGCAATAACTCGTCATGGATGGCGCTTCGGATCAGGTCCTCGTTGAGGGCGCTCTGTTGTCGCCGCTCAGGTGTGTCGTCAGCGTACATGTAGCGATTTATTTGATCGAAAGTAATGTTACTTGCGAATGGACTCGGCGTGGTGGTATTGACGAAAGTCCAGGAGATCTCGCCGCTCTGTAATTCGCCTAACATGCGAGACAACGCATCGAGATCGAACTCGTCTTTCAGACAGGTTCGCCAGGTTTCCAGCAGCACCGGAAAATCGGTGTATTTGGCAGTGGCCGTCATCAGTTTCTTGGCTTGCAGACGGCTCATCCACAGGGGCAGCCGCTTGTTGAAGCTCTGTCTGTTGATCAGCAGTGCACGCCCGGCACATTCCCGGAAGCGCGCCCCGAACAGACCCGATCCCTCCAGGGAAGTACGCAGCAGGGTCAGCAGGTTTTCCGGCGTCACCAGAGTCGTGATGAGAGCCGGATCCGGGTTTACCTTGAGCTGGATCACGACCGCGTTGTTGTCCGCGTGAATCTCGGGTTCGCCGTCGAACTCGTTGCGCCACGCAGCGTCCAGCGCCAGCGCCCAGGGACGGTTGAGGCGCCCACCCCAGAAGGTATGAATGACCACCTGGCGTTCACCGTCGGGCCCGCGGTAGCCGCCGGGGCCCGTATGTATCAGTTCGATCAGAATATGATGGCGGTGTGGCAAAGGGGCGCCAGTGGATGTCCGCTGCCGGGCAAGATAGTCGATGAGTTCGGATATGGCGGTGTCTTCGAAGCCGCGCTGGTTTGCGAGGTCGGCTTTTAAGGTCTCCTCGCGCTTCTCGGCAAAAGCCGATTCCGCGAGTTCGAGGTACTGGGTTATGCGTTCCGAAAAATGAAAGCTGCGGTTGAAGTTCTCCGAGCGCCAGAATGGTGGTGCGGTACGCCCTGACCGTGCGGGGGTCACCATAACGTCGTTGTGTGTTATCCGTTGAATTTTCCAGTTCTGGGTACCCAGTGTGAAGGTCTGCCCGGTAGCAGCCTCCCAGACGAATTCTTCGTCCAGATCTCCGAGCATGGCACCGGTGTCGGCGTGGCGCAGATTGTAGTAGCCGCGATTGGGAATGGTGCCACCGGAATTGTAGAAGGCGAACACGGCGCTTTTTTGCGCTTTCACCGTCTGATTGATGCGGTCGTAGACGATGCGAAGCTTCAATTCACGGACCCGTGAGCCCGCATAACGGCCCGCGAGCATGTCCAGCACGAGATCGAAGTGTTTTCTCGGTAAGCGGTGGTAGGGAGCGCTCCGTGTGATCACGCTGA
>JAPUJX010000129.1 GCA_027295975.1 Gammaproteobacteria bacterium | reverse complement strand
ACCAGTCCGCACTGTCGATGAGCGATTCCAGATCCACACCGTGAGTGATGTTCATTCGATCGAGCAGGTATACCAGGTCTTCACTTGCGATGTTGCCGGTAGCGTTTGGTGCAAACGGGCAGCCGCCAATGCCGCCGATGCTGGCATCGAGCGTTTCCACACCTGCTTCAACAGCAGCGTAAGCGTTGGCCATGCCCGTATTTCGGGTATCGTGAAAGTGCGCGCGCAGGGGTATCTCATCACCCAGTTCTTCGCGCAAAACACCAAAAAGGTCTCGAACCTGGCTCGGAACACCCACACCTATGGTATCTGCCAGGGCGATCTCAACGGGTGATTCCTCGGCGAGTGCGCAGGCGATCTCCACGATTCGATGTTCTGTTACTTCGCCTTCGAACGGGCATCCAAAGGCAACAGCTATCGTTACCTGCGCTCTGATACCCCGCCGCCTCGCATCGCGCAATACTTCCTGTGCCATGGCGATACCGGCTTGCACGTTCATGCCCTGATTACGCTCGCCGAAGGTATCGCTGGCAGGTACCACCAACCCGGCTTCATCGAGCGCTTCGGTAGCCAGCAAGCGATCGAAGCCCCGCCTATTGAGCACGAGGCCCGTATAGGTCACGTCGCCTCGCTGGGGCAGGCCACGGCATACGGATTCTGCATCCGCCATTTGCGGAACACGCTCTGGATGGACAAAACTCGTCACCTCTATGCGGTGATAACCCGCATCCAGCGCGCGCTGAATGAGGGTCAACTTCTCGTCCACGCTGAGCAACTCGGGCTCGTTCTGCAGCCCGTCTCTCGGGCTGACCTCCATTAACGATACCGAGGCCGCACCGTCCGTCATGTGGTCACCTGGGTGGCCACAATTTGACGTTGCTGAAGCTGGCGCCGTTCGCCCTGCACCATCACCGTCTTACGGCAGCGGATATCCTTGCTCGAGGCGCCAAGCATCACGTCAACCTCCCCCGGATCCACCACAAATTCCATCGCACGATTGAAATAGGCTAGCTGCGAAATGTCCACCTGAAATTGGATGTCGCGACGCTCCTGGGGCTGCAGGCTCAGCCTTGCGAACCCGGCGAGCTGCTGGACGGGTCGGGCCACGTCGGCAATCTTGTCGTGAACATACAACTGCACGACTTCGTCCGCCGCGCAATCCGAATCGTTGATAATCGTTACGCCAACGTTGATGACACTATGAGTGTCCACGGTATCCGGACACCGCAGGTTCTCGTAGGTAAACGAGGCATAAGAAAGACCATGTCCAAAAGGAAACAAGGGTTTCGTCGACAGATCGGTGTAGTTACCCAGAGGCGCGCTGCGACCCCCGCCGGATTTATGGTTGTAATACACCGGTAGCTGACCAACCCCACGGGGCAGGGAGACCGGCAACCGTCCGCTGGGGCTGACCTCGCCGGCAAGAACATTGGCGATGGCCGAACCGCCTTCTTCACCGGGAAGCCAGGCCAGTATCACCGCTCCCACGGTCTCCACAACACCGCTCAAATCGAAACCGCGGCCACCGATGACAACAACCACGGTTGGCGTGCCGCTGGCGGCTACCGCTCGGATCAACGTTTCCTGCCTGCCCGTCAATTTCAGATCCGCCGCATCGCGGAACTCGCCACTCGTGCAATCCGGCAACAGACCGCTTTTGCCGCCCACGCAGACCACCGCCACGTCTGCACGGCTCGCCGCCGTTACCGCTCGAGAGATGCCCGATTCTTCCAGGTCGTTGATTTCGCACCCCTTCTCATAAGTCACGTCGAACATCGACTCCAGGGCGGATCGTGGCGTCACCATGGGAACGTAATAGGGTCCCGGCTGAAATGCACCGCTCCGAGCAGGAGTGATGTCGGTATTGAGTTCCTCCCGGCGGTAGACGATCTCGGCATGGGCCGGATAATGATAATCCCCCTGCATTAACCTTTGATCGTCCGCCGTGGGGCCAACCAATGCGATCTTCATGCCGCGTTTCAGGGGCAGAAGGTCATCGTCGTTTTTTAACAGCACCAGCGACTGTTCCGCAAGCCGGCGCGCCAGCGCCCGGTTTTCCGCCGTATCGAAAACCCCCTCCGCCAGTTCCTCGTCCACATAGGGGTTCTCAAACAGGCCCAGCTTGAATTTGAGGTTGAGCAACCGGCTCACCGCGCGATTCACCAGAGACACGTCGACCTCGCCTGCTTCGACCTTCTCCCTGAGCGGTTCGCCGAAACAATCCAACGCCGGTAACTCCACGTCCATACCGGCGATCAGAGCCATGGCGGCCGCATCTCCCTTCGAAGCCGCAACCCGGTGATGGCGTATGAGTAGATTGAGGGTGTAGTAGTCGGCGACCACGATACCTTCGAATCCAAGCTCGTCGCGCAACAGGTCCTGGAGAATTTCCCCGGCAGCACCGCACGGAATCCCGTCCACGGAACTGTAGGAGTTCATGACGCTCAGCAGATTCGCTTCTCGAATAGCCGCCGAGAAAGGTTCTGCAAAAACTTCTCGAAGTTGCCGCGGGCCGAGGTGCACGGGAGCATGATTCATGCCACCCTCGGACAGGCCGTAACCGAGAAAGTGTTTGCCCGTCGCAACAACCCCCTCCCTGAGATCCCGGCCCTGTAACCCGCGCACGAAGGCGACACCCATGCGGCCAGCCAGATACGGATCTTCACCGTAGGTCTCCTCCAATCGCCCCCAGCGTGGATCGCGCGCGATGTCGAGGACGGGAGAAAGCGCATGACGCGCGCCCACCGCGAGCATCTCGCGGCGAATCCCAGCCGCCATGTCCTGGACGAGATCCGGCGCAAACGTGGCGGCGAGCCCTATCGCCTGAGGGTACTGGGTGGCGCCCCTGGCGCAAAATCCGGCCACCGCCTCTTCGTGAATGATGGCGGGAATCCCAAGACGCGAGTGTTCGACGAGCACGTTCTGAATCTGGTTGGCAAAACGGGCATTCTCTAGAGGGGTGAGTCCGGTGGTGGCGCCGATGCGGGTCACGTGGCCGATGCCGTCGAAGAGGCGTTCAATCGCCACCTCGCGGACGAAAACATCGTTTTCCACGAGTTCCGTTGACCAGATGCAGCCTATCTGCTTCAGCTTTTCGGGAAGCGTCATGCGCGCGATGAGATCCGCCACCCGCTCCTCAACGGCGAGATCCGCATTTTTGTATGCCAAAACATCGCTCACAGACCACTCCCCCCCTTCAGGCCCTCGTCCAAACCCGTACCCGTCACCTCCGGGCGATCAGGGCTTCCAGCTATCACGCAGCGACACCGTCCGATTGATCACCCCGGAGAGCACATTGTCCTTGCAGAAGTAACCCAGGCGCTCGAACTGAAAGCGGCTGTCATCGCTCTCATGTATTGCCGGCTCGACAAACCCCTGCCGCTCGATCAGTGAGTTCGGATTGATGTCCGCCCTGAGATCTTTAGGATCAGGTACATCAAACAGCCTGTCATAAAGCCGGATACGGACCGGCCGCGCGGTCTGCGCGGCTACCCAGTGAACGACACCTCTGGGTTTCAAGCCACTCGTGTCGGATCCACTTTTAGAGTCCGGAAAATAGCTGCACCTGAGTTCCACGATCTCGCCGGTATCATCCCGGACCACCTCGTCGCAGCGAATGATATCCGCGTAACGCAGCCGCACCATCTCTCCCGGAGAGAGCCGCTTGTACTTTTTCGGCGGTACTTCGGCGAAGTCTGCGCGTTCGATGAACAGTTCAGCACCAAATGGTATATCGCGGCTGCCCAGCGCCTCGCGCTGGGCATGCCAGGGCGCGGACAGGGTTTCCACCCCGCCTGGATGGTTGCTGATCGTGACCTTCAAAGGGTCCAACACCCCCATGCCCCGCTTGACGGTGCGTTCGAGGTCCTGGCGAATGCAGAACTCCAGCAGGTTCAACTGCACCAGGTTGTCCTGTCTGGTTACCCCTATGCGGCGGCAGAACTCCCGGATGGCGCTCGGGGTCACGCCACGACGGCGCAGGCCCGCGAGGGTCGGCATCCGGGGATCGTCCCAGCCCTCCACCGCACCGCTTTCGACCAGTTGCTGCAACAACCGCTTGCTCATCACCGTGTATTCGAGTCCCAGCCGGGAGAACTCGATCTGAGGCGGGTGAAAGTTGATATCAATATTGTCGAGCACCCAGTCGTAGAGAGGCCGGTGATCCTGAAATTCCAATGTACACAACGAGTGAGTAACTCCTTCCAGGGCGTCGCAGATGCAATGGGTGTAATCGTATAAGGGGTAAATGACCCAACTGTCACCCGTACGTTGATGAATCGCGTGACGAATGCGGTACAACACCGGATCGCGCATGTGCATGTTCGGTGCAGCCATGTCGATTTTCGCTCGCAGCACATGGGTCCCGTCGGCGAACTCACCGTTGCGCATCTGTTCGAA
>JAPUJX010000128.1 GCA_027295975.1 Gammaproteobacteria bacterium | reverse complement strand
CGGCGCCTTCACTGTCGGCGTCCTCATTGGTGAACTTACGAATAATCAGAGCTAAGGTATGTGGACCAGCAGAATCTGGAGGGAAGCTCATGGACTCTAGAGAAATTCGATCGAAACTGTCACATCCGATCATCGATTCGGATGCCCATTGGCTCGAATTCGGGCCGGTGTTGCACCAGCGCATCGAGAAAATCGCCGGACGCAAAATTGCGGATTTATTCGATGGTCTCGATAACGTGCTCGGTAAGGCGCAACGTATGGGCCCCGACGAAAGGCGACGCCGGCGCGTTGCCCATTCTGGATTCTGGCAGGTGCCGATGGCGAATACCCGCGATCGAGCCACCGCGATGATGCCAAAGCTCCTGTACGAACGCCTGGACGAGCTTGGTCTCGATTACTGTGTCATGTACCCGACGGGTGGTGGTGGAATCACAACGGACGACGACAAACTGCGGCTCACGGCCATTCGCGCATTCAATCAATTTTGTGCCGAATGGTTCGCCGATTATGCCGATCGTCTGACCCCCGTTGCCGTCATCCCGATGAAAACCCCGGATGAAGCAATCGCCGAACTCGAACATGTCACCGGTGATCTGGGCATGAAGGCCGCGCTGTTCGGTGCGATGATTCCACGTCAAGTGCCAGCTAGTGCCGACCCCGACCCGGATGTCCAGAGAGATGCCGGTAAACTTGGACTCTGGTACGACGTGTTGGGTATCGACAGCATTCACGATTACGATCCGGTGTGGGCGAAGTGCGTGGAGCTTGGCATTGCGCCGACGTTTCATTCTTCAGGGCGTGGTTATGTACTGCGTCGGTCGCCTTCGAATTTCACCTACAACCATATCGGGCACTTTGCTTCCACTGCCGAAGCCATATGCAAGGCGCTTTTTCTAGGCGGTGTGACACGCCGTTTTCCAGACCTCAACATCGCGTTTCTGGAGGGAGGGTCCAGTTATGCCTGTCAGCTCTACGCCGACCTCATCGGGCATTGGAGCATTCGTAACCTCGAAGCGTTGCAACACGTCAACCCGGACAATATGCAACACGAACTATTGATCGAACTTGCGCAGGAGTATGGGCCTGAAGATATGGCTGCGCTGCTCACCGATCGCGATGCCGCGCTTTATGCCGCGATGACTCCCGAGGTGTCTCTTGCAACCGGGGGAGAAGAAAATCTGGACGACTATGCCGCATGTAAGATTGAAAAGAAGGAAGACTTTCGCGATCTCTTCGGCAACTTCTACTTCGGCTGCGAAGCCGACGACCGTATGAACGCGTGGGCCTTCAATGACCGTACGAACCCGTTGGGTACCAAAATCAACGCGTTGTTCAGTTCCGACATCGGACATTTCGATGTCCAGCATATGAACGAAGTGGTGCGGGAGGCGTACGCACTGGTCGAGGACGGCATCATGAGCACGGACGACTTTCGCGCATTCACGTTCACCAATCCGGCACACTTCTGGGCAAAGGGAAACGCCGACTTTTTCAAAGGCACCGTGGTCGAGAAGCAGGTCGCAGAACTGCTGAACCCTGGGCCGGGACTCTCGCGAGTTCAACAGTGAGGTGACTCATTTGAAACGTGTGCGAATGAGAGCGGTCTTTTTGCCCGCCCTTGTTACCGGATTCATGGTGCTGCCAATGTTCGCCCACAGTGGCACGAGCAACGGAGAATGGCGACACCACGGCGGAGATCACAGCTCGACAAAATACTCGGCTTTGGGGCAGATCGATGGGACCAACTTCTCGCAACTCGAAGTGGCGTGGCGCTGGGAGTCAGCCGATTTCCGAATTCCCGAAGAGTCCCTCTATTATACCGGGGACTACCGCGCGACCCCTTTGATGATTGGTGGGCGGATTTACACGGCAACTTCGCACGGTCAGGTCGTGGCTCTGGATGCGGCAACGGGTACCGAGATCTGGCTATACGATCCGAAGAGTTATGACCTCGGCAGGCCGAATATGAACCCGCTGCAAACGCGCGGGATCGAATATTGGCGAGATGGCGAGGAAGAACGCCTCTTCGTTGCAACCATCGGCAAACAGCTCGTGTCGATCGACATCGCCACGGGACGCCCCGACCCCGGGTTCGGAGTAAAGGGCATCGTGGATCTGTCGCTGGATCTCGGCCCAGGTGATTTCGACATCGAGAACATCACTCACGGTGCACCCCCTATTGTCGTCGGCGATACCGTCATCGTCGGTTCGAAGATATTCGACTACACGCTGAACAACAGCAGCCCACCCGGTCATGTGCGAGCCTATGATGCGCGTACCGGGAAGTTCAAGTGGCGCTTTCACACCATCCCCCGTCCGGGGGAGAAGTTCAACGAGACCTGGGAAAACGAGTCGTGGAAAAAGGCGGGTAACACCAACGTCTGGTCGATGATGGCCGCCGACGACGAACTGGGTTATGTCTACCTGCCCACGTCGACGCCAACCAACGACTACTGGGGCGGCATGCGCCACGGCGATAACGTTTATGCCGAGAGCCTGCTTTGCCTCGACGCGGATACCGGGAAGCGCGTCTGGCACTTCCAGACCGTTCATCATGGTGTTTGGGACTACGACGTTGCCTCGGCGCCGAATTTGCTCGACATCGTGGTCGACGGTCGGTTGATCAAGGCAGTGGCGCAAGTATCCAAAACCGGATTTACCTATGTTTTTGACCGCGTAACGGGCGAACCGGTGTGGCCCATCGAGGAGCGTCCGGTGACCCAGAGTACCGTGCCGGGCGAGAAAACCTCCGCCACTCAGCCTCACCCAACGAAACCGCCCGCATTCGAGCGTCAGGGCATCAGCGAAGACGACCTGATCGATTTTACCCCCGAGCTCAAAGCCCAAGCCCTGGAGATCGCGAAACAATACCTGTTGGGCCCGATCTTCACGCCGCCCATCGTCGCAGGTGAAGGCGGTAAACGAGGGACAATGGTCGTGCCGGGTGCCGGTGGCGGGGCAAACTTTCCAGGCGCGTCGGTCGATCCGGAAACCGGTATTCTCTACGTGGAATCGCAGACTCGACCCATTGGAATGGCCGTGGTCGAACCAAAGCCGGGCACTTCCGATTGGAAATACGTCATCGCCTATCAGAGTGCCCGGGGTCCTCAACGACTGCCACTCCTCAAGCCCCCTTATCGGCGGATCACGGCGATCGATCTCAACAGGGGGGAGCACGCCTGGCAGATACCATTCGGGACCGGTCCAACCGACCACCCCGCGATCAAACACCTCCCGTTGGGTCCCCTCGGCAGCCCATACACGGATGTAGTGGCCGAGGGTGGAATACTCGTCACCAAAACGCTCCTGATCACCTACCTCTCGAAGACGGATGAACTGGGCGTCGAGACTACCGGCTCTTTTCTTCGCGCTTACGACAAGGCGAACGGCGAACTCCTGGCGGAAGTGAACGTTGATCAGCGATTGCACGGCGCTCCGATGACCTACCTCCACGAGGGGCGGCAATACATTGCGATTGCCGCTGGATCGAGTACCGCCGACTCGGAGTTGGTCGCATTTACTCTACCCTCACACCGCTAGCGGGTACTGGACGGCAACCCTCGTTTTGTGAACGCGAGGGATCAAAAAGTCGGTCTACTACCGCCTAGTTGCCGAGCACCTTCGTTAACATTGTTTTTGCAAGCGCAGGAGTACTTTTTGTCACGAATACCTCGTGACAGCCGTCAAAACGAGCGTAGTCGACCATTGCGCGCGAAAGCGGGTCGACCAGTTCCGTGAAACGCTTGCGGCTGGCAAATTCCGGCTCGAGATACAGAGCCTTGATCTCGAAGCGCGACTCGTCGCGATGGGATTTGCAGTCCATTCGACCTGCCAGTTGGTCGGCATAAATAATAGGTAAACAGAAGTAGCCGTATCTCCGCTTTGCCTCGGGCAAATAACATTCCAGCTGGAAGTCGAAATCGAATACCTCCGATAGTCGCTCGCGTTGGTTCACCAGGTTGTCGAAAGGGGACAGTATCTGCACGGTTTTTGCCGAACGACGTGGTTGACGATCCAGCGTCTGGGGTTTTACCCAATATTGTGAGCCGCCGTCGCTGGTAATTTTCCTCAAGTCGCCAGCATCGGTTCGATGTTTCAATACTTCTTTGACTGAACCGGCCAACGGCACACCGTATCGTGCGCCAGAACTGAATGATTTGTAGGTTGCGAAGCCGTGAGTTCGGAGAGTCGTATCGACGAGAAAGTTGGCAAATTCCTCTATCGTCGGTTCGCGGACGTCTACCGTGGATGGCAAAACGCGCTCGATCAGGTCGTAAGACTTCTGGAATCCGTCGCGAGCGCTGATCATCAGGTCACCCTGAAAGTAGAGTTGCTCCAGCGCGCGTTTTGCCGGTTTCCAGTCCCACCATCCAGCACTTTTCCTGCGCGTGTCTTCGAAGTCCCGGGATCGCAGCGGTCCCTCCGAGGTAACTCGGTCCAGAACACTTTTCATCAGGGTTTTTGTGTTTCTGGAAAATGTTTTCGATCTGAATTTGCGTGCGTGCAGCATCGTAAATCTGAATTCCTGGATGGGGCGAAATGCCGCAACCGGGAAGCGGTTCTCGAATATTTTGCGATCCTGAAGTAACCGCTCGATGTGATTGTTTTCGACGTTCGGTACTCGTGTGCGGAGTATATGGTTGTGTGCACGAAGCACGACCGAGATCGTATCGATCTGGACATATCCCAGGTGGCGAATCGTACGCAGCGTGGCTTCGAGGCCAAGTCCGAACGGCTGGCGTTTGGTCAACCCCTGATGCACCAATGCAATGCGTCTCAGTTTTTGCCGGTCAATATGTTCGATCATGTTGGTTCAACGATCTTCCGGATCAAATCCAGGAATCGCCATCCGCCGGTATGGAAGTTGGCACCCACGATAATACATTGTCACAGCACGGCGCTGTTGATGCCAGATGCCACGGCCTGGTTCGTTCAGGAGTTTGCCGATCCGGTATTTTTTTTTGATTCTTGACATTTACGCTGGCGGCGCCTGGGCCCATTTGTGTACAGTGCAGCATCGCTGGTTGATGGGACAGAAGATGCGAATGTTGCTGGGTTTTTCCTTCGTGGCAGCGGGTTTGTTGTGCGCAACGAGCACTATTGGAAGCACGCTGGAAGACATTAAATCGTCTGGCGAACTCAAGCTGGCATACCGGGCTGACATACCCCCGTTCTCATCCCACGACAGAGACTTGCAGCCCAAGGGATTCACGATCGATCTGTGCGGCATCATCGCCCACGATCTGTCCGAATTGCTGGAGATTCCCGATATGAAAGTTACCTGGGTGAAGGTGACCGCTCAGGACAGAATCGCCGCAATCGCCACCGGCCGTGCGCACCTGGAATGCGGTGGGACTACAATTACGCTGTCGCGGCAGGAAACCGTGGACTTCTCGAATCTCACCTACGTCACCGGAACCGGCCTGATGGTGTGGGTCGACGGCAAAATAGAAACCATCGCTGACCTTGAAGGCAGACGCGTGACCGTTGTAGCGGGCACCACAAACGAAACGGTGCTGAAGGATACGCTGGCTGCGAGGGGTATCAACGCAAATTTGCGGGTGGTGGATAGCCACGTCGAAGCGCTCAAGCTGCTGGCGGATCGAAAAGTCGACGCGATGGCGGGCGATCGGGCGACCCTGCTGGGTCTCGGCTACGCATCACAAGGTGAAGACGATCTTGTCATTACCGTCGATATGTTGTCGTTCGAACCATATGCGTTGCCGTTGAGGCGCAACGATGCCGATTTTCGCCTTGCGGTCAATCGGTCGTTGTCCGCCCTTTACCTGCGTGGTGACGTGGGCAGATTGTGGGAGAAGTGGTTCGGACCCTACAACGTGAAACCGACCAGCCTGCTGTTGACGTTGTATCGGCTGAATAGTTTTGCCGAGTAGCGTTACCTGGCTGGTTCGGTATCCATTCCAGTGAGGAATGTCACAAACATGCGAACCTGGCGCCCAGGAGGCGTTACCAATGCCGTTCGCAGAATGTTGCCATTTCTGTCAGCGCGTCGGCTGCTTCCGGAACCATCGGCATCGCCTGGAACACGTGGAACGCCTCGTCAAAAACATGCAGGGTAGATTTCACACTGGCCTCATTCGCGCATTCGTGTAGACGCATCGAATCATCCAACAGTATCTCCGCGTCACCCACCTGAATGAGGATGGGAGGCAATCCCGAGAGGTTGCCGAACAACGGCGAGATGGACGGGAGATCCGCCGCGTTCTCCCCGTGATAGTGTTTCGCCATGGGTCCGAGCACCCCTGGTCCGATCATCGGGTCAGCGTCGGCTCGGGTGACTACGCTCTCTCCGCTCCCCGTCAGATCCGTCCAGGGAGAAAACAGGATTGCACCGGCCGGCATGGGCCTGGTCTGTTCCTTGATCGCGAGCAACAGTGCCATGGCCAGTCCGCCACCCGCGGAATCTCCGGCTACGACGGCGTGATCCGGGTCGATACCGGAGGACTGCAGCCAGTCCCATGCTGCGACAGCGTCGTCTACGGCTGCCGGCCAGGGGTGTTCCGGAGCCAGCCGGTAATCGAGGCCGTAAACCAGGGCGTCGGTTGCACGGGAAATGCGCCCCATCAATTCCTGGTGGGTATGGGTTGACCCCATGACATAACCTCCGCCATGCAGGTATAAAACCGCCCGGTCGACGCGTACATCCGGAGCCTGTATGCAGCAGCCCGGCTGGCCGCCGAGATCGATTTCCCGCCGTTTGACATCCTCGGGTAGAGGGAGCATCGCTTGCTGCGCCTCCATGTTTGCCCGCATGGTCGCGACGTCTCCCTGCCCGATCGGGTTTTCCGCGCTCGCGGTTCGGAGCATCGCCGACATTTCTCGCATGGCATCGCTGGCCATAATTTTCCCTTTTTTTCTCTTGCGAATAGAGTATCAGTCCGGGAGACAAATCGCGTTGACTACGTTGCTCCCTGGCAACTCTTTTTTAGACCTGAGGTGACATGCGTGAGCTTTCGTGCAGCCGGATTGACCTGGATACAACGTGACGGTTCGCTGCGCCCGGTAATCATAACCGGGGCGATCGCTTCTTGCCGCAACCGTCACTTCTTTCGTGTTCATGTACAACCCCGATACGTCCCTTGAAACCTGTTGTTTCAGGCAACCCTGCCGGGCCTCGATGAAGAGCTGTTCATGCGAGGGTTGCTGCTGCTTCTACTGCACCAGGCGTTTGGCAAAGGTCTGTGGGTTTGGGGTGCTGACACCGGTTGGGGGTTGTGGCTGGTGGTTGTCGTTTTTGGCCTTCTCCATGGAGTAACGGCGGAAGGTGGTGAAGTGCGGATAAACTTCGGGGCCATTGTATCCACCGGCTTCGTGGGGTTCATTCTGACGTGGATGCGGGAACGCACGGGTAGCCTTGTCGTTCCGGTATTGTTTCACAATGTTTTCAATGTGGCGCTGGCATTTGTGTAAAGGCTGATGAGTTGTGACGCATCTGAAAAGTCGGATCTCGGATGCACTCACATCGGACGATCTTCATTGATACCACGATTCGGGATGGGTCGCCCTATAGGCGGGCCGCTCCCTGATGCGCTCTACATAAGCTTTGATCCTGGGCGATGGTTTCTCCAGCCAGCCGAACTGGATTGAGATATCGAGCATGCCCCCGAAGACGACGTCG
The DNA here is from genome assembly GCA_027295975.1 of Gammaproteobacteria bacterium. Lineage (GTDB taxonomy): Bacteria > Pseudomonadota > Gammaproteobacteria > Pseudomonadales > Azotimanducaceae > SMWK01. The sequence goes on along the minus strand of JAPUJX010000128.1, from coordinate 3,059 downwards.
GCTGCCGTGAATCGATCACCCAGTGCCCAGCCGACTTCGGGTGTCATCGACTCCATGGTGTCTACCACCCGCGACAGATCGCCCCAGCCGGCCGATTGGGGGTTAGGGTGGCTGATCCCGATAGCATTGAGCGAGAAAAGCGGTTCGATGGTAATACCGGGGACGAAAAGATAACGGTAGTACCTGCCTCGATCGGTCGATCCGGGCGGGGGCGCAAAACCCTTTTCGGGGAACTTGTCTGCGAGATAGGCACAGATTGCAGCAGTTTCCGTGACGACCGCGTCGCCGTCGACGAGTGTGGGTACCTTACCCATCGGGTTGATCGCCCGGTACTCGGGCGAGTTGGTCTCACCGGCGGAGAAATCGATCACGATCTGTTCGTGGGGAACGTCGAGCTCCTCGAGCATCCAGTTGGTCGTGGCGCCACGGCTCATCGGGTGGAAGTAGTGTTTCACGTTCGAGGCCTCCCGGGGATGCGTGAGGGGTGACTGCAGGAGGAGATAATACCGGAAGCCCCTGAGCGAAGTCAGCATTCCCCGCGATCGATAGAAAAGGGGTGACGGTATGCGCCGGGATTAGTTGTCCGGTCGGGCAAATGACTTCACGAGATCGTCTATGGCTTTCATTTGCGTGAGAAAGGGCTCGATCTGATCTAATTCCAGCGCGCTCGCTCCATCACATAAAGCCTTGTCCGGGTCGGGATGCGCTTCGAGAAACAGTCCGGCGATTCCGATCGCAAGGCCGGATCTCCCAAGTTCCGTCACCTGGTCACGACGACCGCCCGACGCCGCGGCACCCGCCTCGCGCATTTGCAGCGAGTGGGTCACATCGAAGGTGATCGGAGAGTTATCGCTCTCGATCTTGAGCGTTTGAAAACCCAACATGTCGACGACAAGATTGTCGTATCCGAAACAGGTACCCCTTTCACAAATCATTATCCGGTCATTGCCACACTCCCTGATCTTCTCTACCAGGTGGCGTATCTGAGGCGGGCTCATGAACTGGGGTTTTTTGACGTGTACGACGGCTTGGGTTGCTGCGACTGCCGCAACCAGGTCGGTCTGGCGAGCCAGAAAAGCTGGAATTTGTAGAACCTCACTCACCTCTGACACGGGCATGGCCTGGCAGGGTTCGTGAACGTCGGTAACTACCGGTACCCGAAAGTTGGATTTGACTTCCTGAAGAACTTTGAGCCCTTCATCCAATCCTGGTCCTCGGAAGGATTTGATTGACGACCGATTTGCCTTATCGAAGGACGCCTTGAATATATACGGAATGCCCAGCTTTTCGGTGACGGAAACGAACCGCTCGGCAACCCGGAGGGCCAGGTCTCGCGATTCGATGACATTGATACCTCCCAAAAGGACCATTGGTTCGTCGTTGCCAATGTTTATGTTGCCGATTTGGATTGCACTCACGCTGATTCTCCCGTGGCAATTCGTGTTGTTCAGAGACTCGAGGTAGAGCTTCTCTCGAAAGCAGGCCCGGGTCCACAGGTACCCTTCAGCTCGGAGACGCCTGGGACCGTTCGATATCGCATGTCAGTGTACGAATTTCGAACGAAAATTAAACATTCCTCAACTTACTCTGCTGACAGCTTGAGGTCTGGCAGACAAAAAAACCCGCCTGAAGGCGGGTTTTTGTTTTGGTGAACGAACCGGGAGGTTCGTTCGCGCTTGAAGGGCTCTGACCTGTAGGCCTCAGCCCAGCATGGGCGCATTCAGTCCTGATTAGCCGAATCGAAGACCGTTAGTTTACCCAGCGCGTAACTACATTCGATAGTGCGCTTGCGTCTTCTTGACCCGCATCGTCGATTCTTATCGCTCTCATGGCGATGTCGTGGATACCATCGGCAAGCTGAAGAACGCAGATTTCCGCGTCCGGAGATGCATGGGCGATCATCTCGGGCGCGCTCGGATCATCCAGGAGGTAAATGTCATAACGCGTCAAAGCAAATTCAGCAATCAGTGAATGGCCTTTTATGTCTTTCGTAGGCGGAGACCAGCGAATCAACGAGAACGCGGGATCAGATGCGTTACTGCTCGAAGTGTCGGGATACAGGTCGCAATCGGCAGCTGATGCGAAGGGGGAGACCATTGAGAGCAACAACAAGGGTATTAATACTCTGAACTTCATGGCGGCTAACTCACGCTAAATAAGGAAGACCAATATCAACCTTATCGACGCTTATTACCAGGGGTTGATACAACGTCGGCACAACTTGCACGTGGTTCTTACAATTGGCACAGGGCCCGTCAGACGTAGGTTTCGTAACTTTGTCAGGGACTCATCCCGCGGTCCAGATATGTCTGATAATGTAATCTTTTGTCAGCGCCTGCTCCATAGCTGACATGTCAACCATGTAAGGAGCTTTTTACAAATTCCGCAGGTTGAGTTGTTCCTTGGTTTGGGCGAGCATCACTTGACGCTGGAACCCCAAAACCACCATTTGACACGGGGCTGGGAAACCCCTGCCGCCATTTCGTATCTGTCGTTGGAATCAGGAGCATACCGGGCATGACGTATGGAAAATTGCAAGAATCCGTGCAGATCGATATCCCCCTGGTAAAACGACTGGTAGCTACGCAGTTTCCCGAATGGGCAGACCTCCCCATCAAACCCGTCGAACTCGGCGGATGGGACAACAGAACGTTTCATCTTGGTGACGAGATGTCCGTGAGGTTGCCGAGTGCGAAACGTTACGCGGCGCAGGTTGAGAGAGAACGTCGTTGGCTCCCCGGAATTGCGCCGCAACTGCCTCTTCCCATCCCCGTACCCCTGGCTATGGGAGCACCGGGTGAGGGATATCCATGGCATTGGTCGATTTATCGATGGCTGGAAGGCGAGATCGCGACCATCGAACGCATCGAAGATCTAAACCGGTTTGCGTCGGATCTGGGGATTTTCCTGAAAACCCTGCAGCGGATCGATCCTACCGATGCACCCACCCCCGGAATGGACAACTTTTTCAGAGGTGGCGTCCTTTCGGCGTATGACAGGGAGGCTCGCGATGCCATCGACGCGTTGCGGGGTTACGTGGATACCCGGGCGGCAACAGC
>JAPUJX010000127.1 GCA_027295975.1 Gammaproteobacteria bacterium | reverse complement strand
GCATGGCGTGTGCGGTAGTTCAGTAAAAACACTCATTGAGAGCCGACACCCGGGAGGCCACGAACTCGGCCTGGGCCTGGGATATGGAGAGCGGAATGTTCACCAGCGCGTAGTGAGGTCGAAACGTCTGGAAGAAAAGCTGTACGGCGCTTGGCACGAGACCCATGGAACGCAATATATTCGGCACGGTCGGCATCCCCGTGTCGATCGGATCCTGATCTGCGTCCATGATGGGAACCCACGCGCCTCTGTGGACCGCTTCGGTGTTGTAGATGCCGCTGACTTCTCCTTCACGGGCTTCAGGCAACTCAGGGATGGGCAGCCCCAACGAGCGATGGAGTGTGTCGATGATTACCGAACTGTTGACGACACTCACCATCTCTATATAGGCGGGTTCACCGATGCCGGACGCGATTACCCGATCAAAGACGGTTTTGGTCAACCTGCCGGGATCGCTACGGATTCGGTGGATCGCGTCGACGAGTTCGGAGGGCAGGTCGGATCCTTCCGGAATTCTGTCGTGTTCGCCTCTCACCGCAAAAGGCGATAACGCGGCTTTGCGATCCTCACAGAGTTTGCAACTCATCGCGGCCCGCGCCTGGGCGACCATCTGTACCCGCTCGGACCCGGTCCAGAAAGCACCAGCCTCGCCGATGGATCGCCAACTCGCGGCGTGTGCCTCGGTGAGATTGGATCGCAGCGGTAACTCCGGGGTGTACATGTGGGTGAGTGTATAGGCGGCTGACCTGTCGATGCAACGAGATCAGCCTGGCGCCTGTCCGATTGGGCCAACGTTGCCACAACGTGGTTGCCATCGACAATCCACGATACACATTGTCTAATTTGACCCTTTTCGACTTCTCGGGGTAACACGAGTCATGACCGAATCAAACCATGTGGGGCCGCGCGGCGCGGGTTTTGACACCTTGAGCCTGCATGCCGGGCAATCCCCTGATCCGACAACCGGAGCACGGGCGACACCTATTTATCAGTCCGCATCCTTCGTGTTTCCGGATTCCGACTTTGCCGCCGGGTTGTTCAACATCGAGCGTGCAGGTCACGTCTACTCGCGGCTGTCGAACCCGACTAATGCAGTGCTGGAAGAACGAATTGCGGCGTTGGATGGCGGCGTGGGAGCCATCGCAACGGCGAGCGGTCAGGCAGCCATGCATCTCGCGATCGCGACCCTCTGTAGCGCCGGTGATCACCTGGTGTCGTCACGCTCCCTCTACGGCGGGACCCACAACCTGCTCGAATATACGTTACCGCGTTTCGGCATAGAGACGACGTTCGTGGACCCCCGGGACATGAAGGCATTCGAGGAGGCGATCAGACCCAGTACGAAGCTCTTTTTTGGCGAGATACTGGGTAATCCAGGTCTCGAGGTATTGAACGTTCCGGAACTCGCCGAACTGGCCAGGCGCAATGGGTTGCCGCTGCTGGTAGATGCAACGTTCTCGACCCCCTACCTCTGTCGACCCATAGAGTTGGGTGCCGACCTGGTCATGCATTCGGCAACGAAATTTCTGAGCGGCCATGGCGTGGTCATAGGTGGCCTGCTCGTGGACGGCGGTACCTTCGATTGGGAAACCTCGGGAAGGTTTCCGACCATGAGCGAGCCCTACGACGGATTCCATGGTCTGGTGTTTGCGGAAGAGTTCGGACCCCAGGCCTTCATCACCCGCGCTCGCAAGGAGGGTATGCGCGACTTCGGTGCCTGCATGGCTCCGATGACGGCGTTCCAGATTCTCCAGGGACTGGAGACCCTGCCGCTGCGTATGCAGAAACATGTGGCGAATGCGGTCCGGGTGGCTGAATATCTCAACGACCATCCGATGGTGCAATCGGTGAGTTATCCGGGGTTGTCGGGACATCCGGATCACGAGTTGGCCAGCAGGCTGCTCCCGAAAGGCGCAGGCTCGGTGTTCGGCTTCGAGATCAAAGGCGGCCGCGAAGCGGGTCGTACCTTTATCGAGAGTCTCGAACTCTTTTCCCATCTTGCCAATGTAGGGGACGCAAAGTCATTGGTCATACACCCCGCAAGCACAACCCATCACCGTATGCACGCAAAAGACCTGAAAGCCGCCGGAATTGGTGAAGGGTTTGTGCGTTTGTCCGTGGGTCTGGAGGATCCCCGTGATCTCCTCGATGATTTGCGCAATGGCCTGCGCCGGGCAGAGAAACTCATCCGGGTAAAATCATGAAGTTCGAAGTAACGGGAGATACCGTCTTCGCGTCCACGGGCAGTGCACCGTTCGACCCGGAGAAACCCGGCGTACTTTTTGTCCATGGCGCTGGCATGGATCACAGCGTATGGGTCATGCCGGCACGTTATTTCGCGCGCCACGGATACGCGGTACTGGCGCCGGACTTCCCGGCACACGGTCGTTCCGCGGGTGCTGCGCTGACCTCTGTCACCGCGATGGCGCGCTGGCTGGCGGTTGTGCTCGACACCCTGGGAGTGGCACGGACCGCGGTGGTGGGTCACAGCATGGGTTCGTTGGTCGCCCACAGTTTTGCCAGACTCTACCCGGATCGTTGCCGGGCGTTGGCGCTCCTCGGTACTTCGGCGCCCATGCCGGTGACGCCGCTGCTCCTGAACGCGGCAGAGGACAACGATCACGCTGCCATCGACATGGCCAATGGCTGGAGTCATAGCGCGCGAGGCAAACTCGGAGGCAACCAGAACCCGGGTTTATGGATGTTGCGGGGTGGGGAACGTTTACTGGAGCGCAGCGCGCCGGGTGTGTTTCACGCAGATCTCATAGCGTGCAACGAATTTGCTGTCAGGGAGGGTGAGGACGTGCGCTGCCCGAGCCTGGTCATCGTTGGCGAAGCCGATCAGATGACACCGGCGCGCGCGGGTATTTCTGTGGCCGAACAGCTTCCGGAGGCGACCATCGTGCGGTTGCCGGGATGTGGGCATTCGATGATATCGGAACGACCGAACGATGTACTGGATGCGTTGATCCAGATCGTTTGATGGGAAAGATGACTCGATTGGAACAGGTCGTGGTCGCCTTCGTTGGGTTCTCGGTGCTTCTCGGCGCCTATCTTGGGTACGTGGACGAAGCCTATTTTCGTAACAGCTACGTCGTTGAAGATAGCTTCACGGAATGGTCCACGGTGGCGGCACTGTTCGCCGCGTTTATCGTTTGCGGGCGACGTTTGTGGGTTTTGCGCGGTCAACGCAATCTGGGGTTTCTCGCTACAACAGGTTTTCTCACGGTGTTTTGTCTGTTTGGTGCAGGGGAGGAAATCTCCTGGGGCCAGAGAATATTCGGGTTTGATTCGCCGCAATTTTTCATAGACAACAATGCCCAGCAGGAGACCGGTTTGCATAACCTGAAGATTGTCGTGGGTGACGAGACATACAAACTGAACCGTATACTTTTCAGCAGGGGTCTGGCCGTTTTGTTCTTCGTTTATCTTGTGGTGATGACACCGTTGCATCGAAAAAATACCGCGGTGTCTTCATTCATCGACCGCTGGGGTATTCCAATGCCGCGCAACTATCAGATAGTCGCTTATCTTTTTGTCATTTCGATAGCGGAGCTGGTGATCGACTCTTCCAGACGCGGTGAAATTACCGAGTTTGGCGGTAGCCTCATATTCATGTTGAACGTGGCGTACCCCTTGAACGACACCATATTCGAAGTCGAGTCAGGTACTGGAGCAGATAGATGAGAGCGAAAATCACCAGCATCGGGTCCAGGAGGTAGTCCCATAGATTTTGTGAAGGCAGTACTCTCAGCCAGTATCCGTACAGCACGACAATCCCCGTCGCTGCGCTGATCCAGTACCTTTTATCCACTGCCAGAACGCCCATTGCCGCCACCAGGGTGAGGAGCAACCAGGGTTCGTAGCCGAAAACGTAAGAGTCATGGAGTCCGACACCGAGGGCCATCGGATACAGCGCGAGTGCGAGGATCAGTATTGCCGTGCACAGCCAGGCGATATCCGACCCGTTGGGGGAAATGTTGGCAATTCTCAGGAGTGGCCAGGTTATCAATAACAACACCGTGGTCAGACTGAGGTCGGCAAAAACCCCCTTCAGCGCCAGGATCAGCGATACCCCATCCACCGGTATGAACAACAGGCCCAATGAGGTGAGCGCAAGAACCCCCGCCAGACCCTGAGAATGCCGAAGAGCCAGGACGAATATGGGAGAGATCACGAGCAGGATGGAAGAATAGCTCAATAACTCGGACATCAGACCTCACCCTGCAGCCTTCCGGCGAGCCAGGCCTCGTTGAATCTGACGTGCTTGATGAAAGTTCGCTGCCAGGCATAAAAAAGATGATAGAAACCGTTTTCGTCCTTTACCAACCATGGGTAGGAAAACTCGAAGGTGTGATCGTGCTCGTGCAAATTCGGCTGGTACTCCAGTTGGTGGAATTCCCTCCAGGTGTTGCCGCCGTCATCCGAGTGGGCGAGTGACAAGCGATCCCGGTTCTTCGGGTCGTTGTTGAACGCCAGAAGCAATCCCGTGGGAGTGGAAACGACGGCGAGGGCAGAGTCCGGATTCGGAACGTCGACGATCATGGCGGGTGACCAGGTCGTTCCCAGATTCTCCGAACTGCTGCGCAGAACCTTACCCGCGCTGCTGCGCAGAAACGCCACCAGGGTGCCATCCGGCAGGTTCACCACCGCCGGTTGTAATGCGGGTAGTTCCGACGGCATGCGTCGTTTGCCGACAACGTCCCCGTGACGGTTGAGGGTGAGTAATTCCCCGTGTTTAGCCACCATCTGATGGTGAACGGGAAGCACGATCGAGCCGTTGGCCAACTCTAAGGCGGGTGTCTTCACCAGAGTGCTTCTGTTGAAAAACGGTGAAGTCACCAGCCGTTTGTCCCCCTCGAAGGTCCGCCCGCCGTCGCTGGAAGTTGCCAGATTAATTGCGCTCATCGCCCACCCGCCGATGGTCACATTTACGTAAAACAACCAGACTCTTCCGTCGGGATGAGCGAATGCAACGGGGTTACCGATCTTGCGCACCCAGTAACCCGTTCGAGTGCTCGCGGATATGGAGCTGATGATCTCGCGATGGTCGGTCCAGACGTTTGTCTCCGGGTCGAATCGGGCCCCGTGAATAGTTACGTCCTCGGCACCTTCGAATGAGCCGCCATACCAGTAGCTGTGTAATTCGCCATGGGCGTTGATGATTGCGGTGGGAGCGTGGACCCTCGGGGCGACCTCGGCGGGGTTGACGAATTGTTCGCGAAAAACCGCCGGCGTGGATACCGCCGCCGGCATTCTGGAAGGTGACGAATCGGCAATTTCGGATTTGGGATGAGAAACTCGAACGTCCAGCAGGTTCAGGCCATAAATAGCGGCGAAAGCGAGCAGGAGACTGATTTTGAGCAATCGGTGGTTCCTCGGGTGGCCCGTCGTCGGCGTTATGGACGGCGACCTCACCGGCTGGATTTCCGGCAGCAAAAACTCACGGAACGTTACACGCCGAGTTCTTCTCGATAGGCCGCCCACCTCGTCAGGGAGTCGTTCATCTGCGCCGACCGTTCGTCCATGGCTTGCCTGACGTGTGGGTGGGTGAAGATATAAAATTCATCGTTCTGAATGGCATGAAGCACCATATCACCTACTACGTTCGGGTCTAACGCACTTGCCACGAGTTCGGCGATGCGTGCGGTGTGCTCTTCGGCCGAATCGCCCGGATTACTCATCAGCATGGAAGCCGTATCCCGTTCACCGGTCAGCTCCTCGGGCCGGTTGCGTCCCGAATCGAAGATGTTGGTGTTCACCACCCCGGGGCAGAGAACCGAAACTCCAATCCCTTTAGCGGCGAGGTCCAGACGCATGGCCTCGGACATACCCACCACGGCGAATTTGGATGTGTTGTACACGCTCAAACCCGCAATGGCGACATGCCCCGCCATGGATGCGGTGTTGACGAAATGACCACCTTCTCCGTGTGCCGCAATTCTGTGAGTGAATGTCTGAACGCCGTTTATCACACCGTTGAGATTCACCCCCATCACCCAGTCCCAGTCCTCATAACTCATCTCGTCGATGGCTCCACCGACGGCCACTCCTGCATTGTTGCAGACGACGTGGATTTTGCCGTGGGTTTCCTCACAAACATCGGCTGCTTGTTCCATGGCATCGCGGTCGGTGACATCAACCTTTAGAGTCAGCACGTCGGCGTTACCTGCCGCAAACTCGGCAGCAACCGCGTCCAGAGCATTTTGTTCGATATCCGCAACCACCACCTTCATGCCCGCTGCGCTGAACGAGCGAGCCATGGCGAGACCGAGGCCACTGGCTCCCCCCGTGATGAATGCCACTTTGCCGACCAGATCTTTCATATATCGATGCCCTCGCTATGCGAACTCACTGCAGGCTAGTGTGGTGGAAAAGCAGACTTCCCGCCACGTAGATTTGAGCCGGTTCGCGGTTAAACTGTGCAGCCATGCCGATAAGAGGATTGTGACCGATGTGGATTTTGGTCGTGGCTGGAACGCTATTTCTGGTTACCCACCTTGGGGTGAGCAGCACCTCCCTGCGAACCAGACTGGTTGGCGTGCTGGGTCAACGAGGTTATCTCGGGGTCTACTCGCTGCTGGCCATAACGACCCTCGGATACCTGATCTGGTCGTATGGAGTCGTACCGCGTTACGACTACTTCTGGGAACTGGCCCCGTGGCTGCTCTGGGTACCCAAGATTCTGATGCCTGTCGCATTCATTTTTCTGCTGGGTGGTTTCATGGTGCGTAATCCCACGGCTGTCGGGCTCGAAGGCACGCTCAGAGATCCCGAACTAAAAGATCAACTCGTTCGAGGGTTGACGCGAATAACCCGGCATCCGTTCCAATGGAGTGTCGTGTTCTGGGCAACGTCACACATGGCTGCCAATGGGGATGTCGCTTCGGTGGTGTTTTTTGGGACCTTCGCCATTCTGGGGGCTGCCGGAGGGATGTTGATCGACCGCAAGAGGGCGGCTTCACTGGGTGATGATTGGCAACCGTTCCGAGATGCGACTTCGAACGTACCGTTCGCGGCAATATTCTCCGGTCGCAACAAACTGATAATGAAGGAACTCTATCTACCGGTACTTGTTGGTTTTTGTGTTTACGGGCTCGTTTTCTGGGGTCATGACTGGGTGGCGGGCGTACCGCTCATGTAACAATTCCTGCAGATCGCTCTTGAATTTTCTGCCGAATCTCATAACGTGCGCACCCTCAAGGTGCGGTTAGGGCCTTGTCCAACAATCAGTAACGTCGATTTCAGGGGAAATAACATGATCGAAGCGGACCGTCTCACAAGACGGTATGGGAAATTCGTCGCTGTTTCGGATGTCTCGTTCGAGATCGAACCCGGCGAGATCGTGGGTCTCCTGGGTCACAACGGTGCGGGTAAAACCACCATCATGAAAATGTTGACGGGCTTCATCCAGCCGAGTGCGGGCCGGGTGAGGGTGGACGGTGTCGACGTCGAGGAAGATCCGTTGGCCGTACAGGCGCGTATTGGTTACCTGCCGGAAAGCCTGCCGCTTTACCCTGAGCTGTCCGTATCCGGTTTTCTCGAATACACGGCGCTGTTGCGCGGGGTTGATGCGCGCCGGGCCGTTACCCGAGCCATCGCGGCAACCGAGCTTACCGAAAAAGCACTCGAACCCATCAGCACGTTGTCTCGTGGTTTCAAGCAGAGGCTGGGGGTTGCGCAGGCCATTCTTCATGAACCGCAATTCTTGATTCTGGATGAACCCACCAGCGGTCTGGACCCCACTCAGACACAACATATGCGAGAACTCATCAAGCGACTTTCGGCCTCGGCCACGGTGATTTTGTCGACCCACATCATGCAGGAGGTCAACGCCATCTGCGATCGAGCTTTGATTCTACGCAACGGCGAGTTAGCGCTGGATGAGCGACTGGAGGATCTCAAGATGAGCAATCAGCTTCGGGTTCGTACCACCCCCATGGGCAACCTGCTCGACGTGCTCCAGGGGATTGCCGGGTTTTCAAACATCAGCAATCTCGAAAATGGGAGCTGGAACATCGATGTGGACGGGGACCGTGAGCGTGCGGCCGAACAGGTTGCGGTGCGAATGGTAGAAGCGGGCTTACCGGTTTACGAGCTGAGCGCAACTCAGCGAGACCTGGAAACCGTGTTCAAGGAAGTGACCGAAGGAAAAAGAAATGCAGCTTGATAAAATTCGTCACATCGAACGCAAAGAACTCGCGCTGTTCTTTTCTTCGCCGGTGGGATATCTCTTTCTGGCGAGTTTTCTCGCGGTGACACTGTTCGTTTTCTTCTGGGGTGAGGCATTTTTCGTCCGCAACATCGCGGACGTACGGCCGATGTTCGAGTGGATGCCGGTTCTTCTGGTGTTTCTCTCGGCGGCACTGACCATGCGGATGTGGAGTGAAGAACGGCGCACGGGGACGTTGGAATTGGTGACCACCACTCCGTTGAGTGGCTGGGATTTTGTGCTTGGTAAATTCCTGGCCTGCTGGATTCTGCTGGCGATTGCCCTGGCGCTCACCCTGCCGCTGCCCATCACCGTGTCCCTCGTTGCCGATCTGGATTGGGGCCCGGTACTGGCCGGTTATCTCGCCGCTCTCCTGCTCGGTGGTGCTTATCTGGCCATCGGGGTGTTCGTCAGCGCCCGCACGGACAGTCAGATCGTCAGTCTGATTCTCACCTCGTTCGCCTGCGGTGTGTTTTATCTCATCGGAAGCCCTTTGCTGACGGATCTCGTCGGCGGGGGCCTGGCAGACGCGTTCCGCTCCCTTGGCAGTGGGTCGCGGTTCGAATCCATCACCCGGGGTGTCATAGACGTCCGCGACCTGTATTACTACACCTCGATCCTGGCGGTCTTTTTGACTCTCAACGTATATGCGCTGGAGGCTCACAGGTGGGCGGAAGACGGCGATACCCAACATCACCGGGGTTGGTTAATCGGCACCGGGCTGCTCGTGGGCAATTTGCTTCTCGCCAATTTCTGGCTTGGGCAATTGACGTCTTTGCGCGTCGATGTGACCCAGGGGCGTATCTACTCCATATCCGAAGCTACCCGCGGTTATCTGGAACAGCTCCAGGAACCGTTGTTGATTCGGGGATACTTCAGCAACAAGACCCACCCGTTACTCGCTCCTCTGGTTCCCCGGATGAAAGATTTGCTTACGGAATTCGGGGTCGCGGGCGGTAACAGGGTTCGAGTCGAAATCATCGATCCGGCGGACGATCCTGCCAAGGAAGACGAAGCAAATACCAAATACAGCATTCGGCCGGTTCCATTTCAGATTGCAGACCGCTATCAGGCGCGCCTGGTCAATTCTTACTTCGACGTTCTGGTGAGGTACGGCGATGAATACGAAGTGTTGGGTTTTCGCGATCTGATCGAGGTAAAGGTGGTTGGCGAAGGCGATCTCGATGTGCAGTTACGCAACCCCGAATACGACCTGACACGCAGCATCAAGAAAGCGCTGTACGGTTTTCAGGGTGGCAACAGCATATTTGCCAATGTTCACAAGCCGGTCAGTTTCGTGGGATATGTATCAGCCGATGAGAAACTTCCGGAAGCACTCGTGGATTTTCGATCCGTGTTGAATGGGGTCCTGGAAGAACTCGGTTCCGACGGGGCGGGCAAGTTTTCGGCCCAACTGCTCGATCCCGAAGCGGGCGACGGATCAATCGCATTGGAGATTGCTGAGAAATACGGGTTCCAGCCCATGGCCGCCAGCTTGTTCGACAGCAATCGATTTTATTTCTATCTGACCCTCGGTGACGGTAATTCCCTCGTGCAGATCCCCATTCCGGAAGCGCTCTCGGAGGAGGCCACCAGGCGAGGTATCGAGGAAGGCCTGAAACGTTTTGCTACGGGTCTGTTGAAGACGATTGCGTTCGTGGCGCCTGCCGCCCCCCCGCCTTACATGGGCCAGCAGGGGATGACGAGCAATCAATATATGCAGCTCAGAGATTTCCTGCAGAGCGATTTCAGTGTGGAGAACACCAACCTGTCGGAAGGGGTGGTGCCCGAGAGCGCCGATCTGCTGATGGTGGTCGATCCAGAAGCGCTGGATGAAACACAACTGTTTGCGGTGGATCAATTCCTCATGAAAGGCGGCACCGTGGTGCTTACCGCTGCGCCGTTTTCAGCCAGGTTGACCCAGCAGTCGTTGCTGGCGACCAACCGGTCGACCGGGCTCGAAACATGGTTGGCGCACCATGGGGTGGTTTTGCTGGACAAACTCGTCATGGATCCGCAGAACGCTGCGTTTCCGGCACCGGTGACACGACAGGTAGGTGGATTCACCTTCCAGGATCTGGTGATGCTCGATTATCCTTATTTCATCGACGTTCGCGGGGTCGGGCTCAGCGAGGATACCGTCATCACCTCGGGACTGCCCCAGATCACGTTGACCTGGGGTTCGCCCATAGAAATCGATGTCGAGTTGAATGCTGGTCGCAACGTAGTCGAACTGCTGCGTAGTTCCTCCGGCAGTTGGCTGTCTCAAAGCACCGACGTCATGCCCAGAGTGGACGATTTCGGCGTGAGTGGATACGCGCCGGAAGGGGAAACCGGAAGCCACCTTTTGGGGGTCTTGTTGGAGGGGAGGTTCGATTCGTATTTTGCCGGAAAAACCTCACCGCTGCTTGCCACCGATGAGGAGTCGGAAGCCGATGAGGAAAATTCGGATGTTTCGGAAGAAGTAGAGAAATCCTCCCTGGGCACCCTGTCGTCCGTGATAGAACGTTCGCCGGAGTCGGCGCGTTTGTTCCTGTTCGCCTCGAATGATTTTCTGGCGGATCAGACCTTGCGCATGGTGGGTTCGGCCGATGGAACGCTGTACGGCAACTCGGTTCAGATGATGGCGAACGTAGTCGACTGGTCGTTGGAGGATCGGAACCTGCTGAGCATACGTTCCCGTGGTCACTTCAATCGCACCCTGCCGCCGTTGGATAGCGGCGATCAGGCTCTCATAGAGTATCTGAATTACGGCTTGGCGCTGGCGGGTGTGGGTATGGTGTTTTTCCTCTACAGACGACGCATAAGGAGCACCAGGTTGAAACATGAATCCTGGCTGGCGGGAGGTGTTGTATGAACAGTCGAATATCGACGCTGCTGATAGTCGCGGGCCTTCAACTGCTGATCATCGCAAGCTTATTGTTTGCTTCGACGACGGGATCGAAGGGCGAAGATGAATTGTTTCTCGGCTTCGAGCGCGATCTGATCGACCGGGTTACCCTCGACGACGGCGACGGTCCCGGTATTTCGCTTGCAAGATCTGATGACGGCTGGGCA
>JAPUJX010000126.1 GCA_027295975.1 Gammaproteobacteria bacterium | reverse complement strand
ATGGCTGCACCGTACAACATGGCCTGGCTCAGGCTCCGTCATAGCGAAAACGTCACCGCCAAGCTCGCGATCACCGGGCGGCGGTTTTCCGGTGAGGAATTGGCTGAGTTGGGCGTTGCCTACGAATCGGTTGACGATGACGCGGTTCTCACGCGCGCCTGTGAACTGGCTGAAGAGCTCGCCGCTTATCCCGCTGGCGCCCCTGCGAAGATCAAAGCTTTGATGCGCGCATACAACGATACCCCGGCGGATGAATGGTTCGATCGCGTGACCAGTCTGGCCCGTGGTCCGCGGGTAAAGCCGAAAGCCGTGAAAAACTAATACCTATCGATCTTGTGCAACTTCCGTACTGAATCGTGTTTGTTGAACCTTGATTAAGGCCATTGTGAGCATGCGTTACCTCGTCGTTTCTCTATTGTTGTTGTCTGGTTGCACGTCTGAAGTCGAAGACTCGGACTTAAACGATCCTAATGCCTCTTACGATAGAGGCGGAGACTGGCCCGTCTATATGGGAGATTCTGGACGGAGCCACTACTCCGAGTTAGTGCAAATCACTCGAGACAACGTTAACGAACTCGAGGTGGCCTGGGTTTATGACTCGGGAGAAATACGCGAACGCGGTCAGGGTTGCTCGGGCGTCGGTTGTTCATCGATGTACACGAGCCCGCTTGTTATCGATGGCGTGTTATACGGATTGTCACCGAAAGTTGTGGCGTTCGCTTTAAACGCGGCAACCGGTGAGGAACTCTGGCGATTCGACCCCGAAATTCCCGGGTCCGCCCAACGAGGGCTGATGTGGTGGGAAAAGGAGGGTGAAACACGCCTGTTTTATACGGCCGCTCACCACCTGATCGCGATAGATCCAAAAACCGGCACCGCTATCGAGAGTTTCGGTGAGAACGGCAAAGTCGACATAAGCCTGTCTGATCGCACGGGCTTCATGGTTGTGACCGCGCCTGGAATCGTCTTTGAAGACCTGATCATGCTTGGGTTTTCAACTACCGAAGGGGCGGACGCCCTGCCAGGTCGCATACAGGCTTTTCACACGATCACGGGCGAACTGGTGTGGCAATTCAACAGCATTCCGCTGTCTGGTGAGCCGGGATCCGAAACCTGGGCGGAAGGTTCGCTGGAAAAAGCCGGAGGCGCGAATACCTGGACCGGTATGGCGTTGGATGACAAACGCGGAATCCTCTATGTCCCCACGGGTTCCGCAACACCAGATTTCTACGGCGCGAGCCGCGTAGGGGACAACCTGTATGCCAATTGCCTGTTGGCGATCAATGCGAGAACGGGCGAACTCCAATGGCACTATCAGATGTTCAAACACGACCTCTGGGATCGGGACAATCCGGCGCCGCCGACACTGGTGCAGCTTGAACGTGAAGGCAAAATCATCGACGGGGTTGCCATCACCACCAAATCAGGCCACCTCTACGTATTCGATCGCGATACGGGTGAGTCCATGTATCCGCTCATCGAAGAAGCGACCTTGCCGAGCACGTTACCGGGAGAAGTTGTCGCACCGACTCAAACTGTCTCGAGTATCGCCTTCAGTCGCCAGGAATTCGAGATCACGACACGTAACGAGGAAGCCACGGCGTTTGTAGCCGAGCAGATCAAAGACTGGGATCTGCGCAAATGGGCGCCGCCGAAGGTGGGTACAGTACTCTTCTACCCCTGGTACGACGGCGGTGCGGAATGGGGTGGCTCGGCGTTCGATCCGAACACCAATCGGCTGATCCTGAACGCCCAGGACCTCGCGGGTGTCTTGTCGCTGGGTGAGATACCGGTCGGGTTCAGCAACGCGGGCGTGTACGCGAGAAACTGCGCGAGCTGTCATGGCATGGATCTCAAAGGAACGGAGACGGGGCCTGCTTTACTCGGCGTGCGCGAACGGCTGGGTTACGGCGAGATAATCGAGGTGGTCAACGACGGCAGTGGCCGCATGCCGTCGTTCAAGCACCTCAGCGACATCGACCGGCGCGGCGCGGTGCGCCACATCATCGCACCGGAACCCGTTATCGACGAACCCAACACGGCCGTCGACTACTACCTCAGCAGTGGTTATGTGTACCTGCGCGATCACGAAAACCTGCCGGGTAATTCACCTCCCTGGGGGACGCTCAACTCCATCGATCTCGCCACAGGTGAAATCGACTGGCAGGTGCCTTTCGGCGACTATCCAACACATCCCGGGCTCGGATTCGGCGCACAGAATTACGGCGGGCCCGTCGTCACGGCTTCGGGCCTGATCTTCATCGCCGCAACGCCGGATCGAAAATTTCACGCCTATGACACCCGCGATGGCAAGCTCCTGTGGGAAACCGAACTACCGGCCGCGGGATTCACCACACCGGCCGTATACAGTGTTGGCGGAAAACAATTTGTAGTAGTCGCGGCAGGCGGCGGCAGGATGGGCCCACCGTCCGGATCAAAGTACTTCGCGTACAGCTTGCCGCAATAAAATGGGGCTCTACTGGCCGAATTAGATATCCATATTCTTGGAGCGCATACGATGGAAGTTAAAAACAGCGTCAGACCCAACGATGAACAGATCGCAGGTTTTTTCGAACCCGGCCCTGACGGACCGATCTACATGGTTAACCTGCTCAAGTTCAAGGACAGGGCGGAGTACGAAGACGGTCGTGAAACCGACCTTACCGGCAAGGAGGCCTATGGTATTTATTCCGCCGCCGTCTCCAAACTGCTCGTGAAGTTTGGCGGCGGACCCATGTTCGGCGCCTCCGTCGAACGGCTGATGCTCGGCGAGGTGGAAGAACTCTGGGACACGGTCGCGATCGCGATGTATCCCTCACGCTCGGCAATGATGGACATGATCCGCTCCGATGAGATGCAG